>JANQKH010000119.1 GCA_028281215.1 Phycisphaeraceae bacterium
CGCGGCGTTGTCGCGGCTGCGACCCTTGCTTGGGCGCGCTCGCTCGGCGAATTCGGCCCGATCCTCGTCTTCGCCGGCGCCACGCCCATGCGCACCGAAGTGCTGCCAACCAGCGTTTTCCTGCGGCTCCAGGCCGGCGACCTGCACGCCGCCCTGGCGGTGTCGCTGGTCATGGTCGTCCTCGCCGTAGGCGTTTTGGTGCTGACACGCATGTTGGGGTTAGGAAAATTGGCGTTTTGAATGAAAAGGCTCTGACGTTGAATGGATTACGCAAAGACGAACGTGCGAGTGCCACTCTTTGCAAATCCAAAGTATGGCGCCCAAATTCCGCTTGTTTCGAATCGCAAATGCTTAAATGTTCGCCGACTCTGGACTCTTGACGCTGGACCCCGTTTCCCCATGATCACCGCCACCAACCTAACCCTCCGCGCCGGCGAATTCGTGTTGCACGATGTCAGTTTTGCCATCGAGCAAGGCGAGTACGTCGTGCTCATGGGCCGAACCGGGTGCGGCAAAACGACACTGCTCGAAGCAATCTGCGGCTTGAAACCCGTCGAGGAAGGAACAATCCATCTCGACGGCCGGGACGTCACACACGCCAAGCCGGCTGCACGCGGCATTGGTTATGTGCCGCAGGATCTGGCGATCTTCAGCGCGATGCCTGTCGCGAAACAGATCGGTTTCGCGCTGCATATTCGCAAGTGGCCGCAGGATGACATTGATCATCGCGTGCACGAACTCGCTGAATTGCTGGGCATCAAACACCTGCTCGACCGCACACCGCAGGGCTTGTCCGGCGGCGAACAGCAACGCGTCGCCCTCGGCCGGGCACTGTCGTTTCGTCCGCGTGTGTTGTGTCTGGACGAACCACTCAGCGCGCTCGATGCCGACACGCGCGACAGCATGTATCACCTGCTCAAAACCGTCCACGAACACGAGGGCGTCACCGCGCTGCATGTCACGCACAACCAGGACGAAGCCGACCGCCTGGCCAGCCGCGTCTTCCGCGTCGAAAACGGCGCGGTGCGGGAAGTCAACGTAAACACCGCACCGCGCATGCCGTCACACGAATGAGTTCGATCGAATCGGTCAACCTTCCGGCTCATTCATTGCAATCATCTGATCACGCGCTTTGCCCAGCAAGTGTACGGCCGCTTTCAAATAGTGCCGGCGCGAACCTGCCCCACGACGCGACGCGATATCAACCAAGCGCTTCGCCTTCGCCAGCAGTTTCACCGCCGACTCGTGCAAATCCACTTCGCTCAACACTTCGATGGCGTCTTCGATCTCAGCGGAACAGACTGCCAGGTGACGTTTCAACGCGCGCGACCGCGCATGCGACGCATGATCAATGCAATCCGCCGCGGACGCAATATTCTCCACCGCGTTCAACACGCGCAACAGTTTGCCGATGTTGGCAACCTGCTCATCCGACAACACGATCGGCCCGGTAAACTGTGCGGCCGGCGAATTGGTGAACGCGTCCGTCGTGTAAAACGCGATCGCTTCTTCCAACGTGGAAATCACGTTGTTGTGGAAGAATGGTGCGGTATCGGCCGCTTCGATCAACGGCGTGGTGTTGAACGTTCCGTCGCCGAACCCGCCGTCCGGGTTCACCGCCGTGCCAAACCCACCGTCGGGCGGAATGGTCTGCCCCAACGCCACGCCCGGATGGGGCACGGTCTCCACGCCGGTGTTGAAGTTGGCGTTGAACGTGCCGGCGGGCGGCACAAAACTGATATTCGCGCCCGCGTTGAAGTGACAGTTGTTGCATCGCCCTGCATCGTTGAACGCCACCAGCCCCGCCGCGACGTCCGCGTCCTTGAATTCAATCTGCGTCAGGTCCACGTCCTCCTGTCGACCCAGCGACAGTTGAAACGCTTCCATCGCGTCCAGTTCCTTGTCATTGGGGAAACGGAAATCAATCCCCTCGCGACGCTGCGTGGACTTGGTGAAGTGTTGCCGCACCGCCCCGATGGCGAACGACCGCAGACTGCCGTCACCCGGCGCACCGTCGCCCGACCAACCGGTGCGCTGCACAACGTTGGGATCCGTCCCGTCAATCGGCGCCGGTGTCAGCGATGTCGGTTGCGCTAACGTGTGCGGCACGCCACGCATGGTGAACTTGTTTTCCAGATCATCGAGTCCGTCCACGTTTTCGACAATCAGGCCGAACTCGCGCATCAGGCGCGGGTTTTCAAAGTTTTCCTGCAACTCGGGAAACTGATCGGCGAACTGCGGCTCGGCCACAAACAAACGGTCATGTTTGGGCAACGTCGCGATGAATTTCGGATCAATGGTGAAATTGTTCTCCGCGCGATGGCACGTGCCGCACGTTCGGCCGTTACCCCGAAACGTTCCTTCGAAGAAGAGTTTCTCGCCGGCACGGATCAACCTCGCCATGCGCAGTTTTTCGAGTCGCTCCTTGGTGCGGGCGTGCGGGTCGGGGCGATAGTTCCATTTGATGTTCTGAATCGAAACATCCGTAGCGGCAACCTGTACGTCTCGTTGATCCGCCAGATACATCCGTTGGAACAGTGACGGCAAACCGTACAGCAATCCCCCTTTGTCCGGTTGCTGACCCACTCGCGTGATCACGGCCAGATCGATTTCAAACGATCGCCACACCTGGGCGTCGAGGGTGGCTTGAAGCTGGAACGCGCCGCCTTGTTGTTCAAGTTGACCCACGTGAATGAAGGTGTCGTGCGGCTCCGGCTTGACGGTATCGCCGGCTGCATCACGGTTGTCCACCAGCCAGACGTCATAACGCCCATCCGGTTCGAGGTCGCGCACTTCGGCGGCAACTGTTCGTTGCGCCAGGTTGATCGTGACGTGTCCACGTGCTTCGCTAGCTTCATCGGACAACCCCTTGATCCAACCCACGCGCAGCACCAGCGCACCGGGCTCGTTGGCCTCAAGTTGTTGTACCCAACGCGAATACGCCTTGGTCAATCGGGCGGCCTGGCGGTCCACCTGCGGCGGCGTTTGCGCATGCTCGTCTGCTTCTACCTGGGCACCTTCCTCGCGATGATCAAGCCAAACTTTCGACTCCCCCTCCAGCGCGCGCATCCCGACCGACACGCACCACGCCATAACCACCACAACCACCGCTGCCACACTGGCTCGTTGGACGTTCATACCGACCCCTTTTCGAAAAAATGTCAATGATCGGCGTGCATCCGTCCCACACGAATAACACAACACGATCGAAAATCAGGCAATCGTCGTTTCCATCCCACATCCAAACTGGCTAAGGACAAAATGCTGAGGCGATCGACTTGAACAGGAACCCGGTAGATATGAATTGATTCGGCGTCGCAACCACATCGAACACCTCCCAACACAGTCGTATTGTACGAAATGAATCCGCCACGCCAAGGTTTTTCTTCATGGCATTTCCGACACGGTTCCAGTTACAATGCCTTAATCGATTTGCCACCGGGACGTGGACTGGACGCCCGCGTTCAGATGACAGGATGTTTCGCGTGATCAAGTCCCCTCGCCAA
>JANQKH010000134.1 GCA_028281215.1 Phycisphaeraceae bacterium
CGACTTCAACGTTCAAAGTTCAACATTGGACGTTGGACGTTCTACCTACACCCTTCTATCTTTACCGTATGGGACTTTCACTCGGACATGGCAAGGAAATGGACCCTGGTCACGTCGGCGTGCTCGATGAACAGTTGCCGCATTATGAGCAGGGCGCGATCGACCTGCGCGCCTGGTTTCCCACGGACAAACCCGCCCCCGCCCCAACCCCCGGAAGTGGTGACAGGGATAAGCGTGAGTCGCAAGGTGACCTGCGCCCGCTCGAACTCGAAATTGGCAGCGGCAAGGGCACGTTCGTATTGAACCAGGCGAAGGCGACGCCGGGGGTGGATTACATCGGCATCGAATGGGCGAAACAGTTCTGGCGTTACGCCGCCGACCGGATCCGCCGGCACGGCATCATCAACGTGAAAATGGTCCGCGCCGAAGCGGGTTTCTTCGTGCGTAACTACGTCGCCGATGGCGTCTTTCGTCAGGTGCACATCTACTTCCCCGACCCCTGGCCGAAGAAACGCCACCACAAACGCCGCCTGTTTCAAACGCCGTTCCTGCGCGAGTTGCATCGCGTGCTCCAGCCCGACGGCCAAATCCGCATCGCCACCGATCATGTGGATTACTTCGCGTGGATGGAAGAGCATGCCGCGAATGTGACAGAGTTGTTTGAACGCTTGCCGTTTGAAAGTCCGGATGCCGCGGACGAGGGTGAACTGGTGGGGACAAACTTTGAACGCAAGTATC
Organism: Phycisphaeraceae bacterium; assembly: GCA_028281215.1. Lineage (GTDB taxonomy): Bacteria > Planctomycetota > Phycisphaerae > Phycisphaerales > Phycisphaeraceae > JANQKH01. The sequence continues at coordinate 739 of JANQKH010000134.1, forward strand.
GGCGCGAGGGGCGACCGTTTAATGCGATGATTTTGAAGCGGATTTAGCCACGGATGAACGCGGATGGATTGAGTGGTTTTATAAGGAAGCCAGGAAACCAGGAAGTTGGGAGAAGGAAACGGTAAGCAATTGAAAGACCGCACGTCGCCCGTTTAGCGGGCGATCGCAGATCGCCGAGTGTCTGATCCGGGGTGCGGCAATCCACCTTAATGAACCATTCCCTGCGTGATGCGTCTCATTCGTTGTCACAAGTGTGCCAGGAGTTTTCCATGCAGGTTGTAATGCATCTACCGATGTGCAGCGTGGTCGTCATGATGCTTGCTGGCTGTTTGGTCGAACCGCCGATCCAACCGAATATCACCGTATCGCCAGATTTAGAGTCAAAGACGGTGTTGAAGCGGGAGCGATTCATGCTTCAGTATCTTTCAGCGATTCCTGCCCTCGTGCACACGACGCTTCCCGATGGCACGCCGCGAATGCTGCCCGTTAGGCATCCGACTCTCGGGTTCGGTGGCGATAGGAGCGTGATTGTAAGTAACGAGGTGTACGCGCCATCGACCATGCACGGCGTCGCGGGTTATGCGTACGACGCCGACCGCCTTTATATCGTGGGATTCTTTCAGACATCGGCAGTCATCTTGCCTAACGACGCCATCCTCGGTCGCGGCAGCACGCGATTCGATCTGTACGTGTTTGATCTCCAAACCGCCAAGCCACTAAGTACTACACATGCCGTGAAAACCATTGAACACGCCCACCCGTCCTTCCATCCGCAAGGCATGCATGGAATGACCTTTGAATTGAAACTGATCAAAGACGGCGTCCGCGTGATGGGGCGGGATTTCAAGTTTGAATGACAGGCTATCCGGCCACCTATGCTAACTTTGATCAATTAGGCTCTCGGCGTCACCGGTGGCATACGCAGGTAGGGTTCAAAGCGCACTTACTTCTGTTGCTTCTTGTTCCGCTTCGGCTTTTTCAAACTCGGCTCATGCTTCGGATTCTTCTCCGCACCGGGCTGATTCCACAAGCGATACGGATCACCCAGTCGCTGCATTTCAGATAACAACAACGCTTCCATTTCTTTGAGCTTGTCCGCGTACTTGGGATCGTTCGCGAGGTTTGTTTGGTTCGCTTTGGGTTTGATGCCGAGCAGTTTCTGAATTTTGGTGCCGTGATGTTGGGCGATGTATTCGTGGGGGTTGTCTTTGAGGTTGAACAGTTGGGTTTCGCGGACTTTGCCGTCGAGGACGTCGTACTTGATGAGTTTCCAGTCGCCTTGGCGGACGCTGCGCATGCCGGGTTTGGTGCCGCCGCAGTAGACGCCGTAGAGGGTGTCGCGGACGGTTTGTTGTTTGCCTTCGAGAATCGCTTTGAAGCTTCTGCTCTCCACACTGTCAGGCGCTTTGATGCCGGCGAGATCGCACATGGTGCCGAGCACGTCGAGCAGGTAGATGTTGCCTTGTGCGCGTCCGGGCTTGATGCCGGGGCCTTTGACGAAGAAGGGCACGCGCCACGTGTGTTCGTAGAGATTCTGTTTGCCTTGCAGGCCGTGCCGGCCGATCGCCATGCCGTGGTCAGCGGTGTAGAAGATGTAGGTGTTGTCGAGTTCGCCCATCGCTTCGAGTTTCTTGAGCACGCGGCCGATCTGGATGTCGATGTTCTCGCTGCACGCGAACTGCCTGCCGATCTCGTTGCGCATGGTGTTGGGATCGCGGCGAAGCCATACGCCGCTGACTTTCTCTTCGTCACGCAGCCCTGGTTGGCCGTGATGGAAGGGATGTGCAGCTAGGTAGTTGATGGGTAGCGGGGGCTGCTTGGGATGTGCTGCGGGCGGCGCGTTTCGGTCTCTGTGATTGGTCGCGCCGTACTTGGCGAGCAGTTCGGGCGTGCCGTCGCGGACATCGTGCGGATGGGAGAAGCCGTAATAGATCAGGAACGGGCGCTCATCTTTGTTCGCTTCGCGTTGATTGAGATAATCGAGCACTTGCTGGGCGTGCCACGCGCTGCCGGTTTCTGCTGTGCCGCCTCGCTTGGTCGCGTCTTTGACGACACTGAACTTCGCATTGGCGGCAGCGAAGCTGTTGCCACGTTTGCAGGTGCGCATGGTGGCGTAGCCGGCGCGGTTGAAAATGGCGGCCATGCTGTTCTTTGCGGGGTCGCCGCCTTTCTTGTTGAGTTCGCCAAGATGCCAGACGGTGCGGCCGGTCATGATCATGTACCGCGACGGCCGACACACCGCCCCGCTGAACGAACCCATGTGATACGCGCCGTCAAACACCATGCCTTCCGAGGCCAGTTTGTCGAGCACGGGTGCATTGAGCGTCGAGCGCGGGTTGTACGTCTTGAAATCGAACGGCGACTGATCGTCGGCGATGATAAACAGAATGTTGGGTCGCTTGGCTTTCTTCGCTGCCGTTATCGGTGAGCTGAAGTACGTGCTGAAGATGGCCACGAGGATGAATGCGTAAATCGACCTCATCGTCCCTTGCCTTTCGAATGGGTTGTAAATGCCAATGGCACAATAGTAACGGGTCCGGGCCGTTCACATTGCAATCATGCAGATATGGGCGACTTACTTGGTTTCGTGCCAGGTATTGGATTCGGCGTCGTAGGTTAGAATGGTTGGCTGATCTTTCTCGTCCGATTTATATCTGGCGCCGCTGATGACGTGGAGCCGTTTGCCGTCGGTGACCGTTGCAGTAATGCCGATCGATGCGGGCAAGGGCTTGGGCTTGTCTGCCCACTTGTCCGTTTTGGGATCATAGATGTGATGCAGATCGTCAAGCTTACTGAATAGGTACAACTTGTTGTCGATCACGCCGTAGCAACTGAACTTGGACATGCTGGGCTTCGGTAATGCCGCGCGTTTTTCCCACTTGTTGCCGTTCAGTCGCCAATGTTCTCTGAGCACGCCGGATTCGGGATTGAATCGCATCGCCCCTAGCACGTGCAGTTTGCCATCGAGCACGGTGAGGTGGTGAAAGTGATCGCCACGCTGGAAACCGGGCAGTTTAGGTAAGGATGCGAGCTTCTTCGTCTGTGTGTTGAACACGTGCAGGTGAACGTTGTCGGAAGGGAATCCGCCGATGATGTAGATCAACTCGCCGGATGCGACGGCGCTGTGATGCGTCTTGGGCAGGTCTTTTGATTCGTGCACGAGTGACCACCGGTTGGCTTTGGCGTCGTACCGTTCGATATAACCTTTGTCGCCGGCACCGCCATGCCCACCGATGGCGTAGATCGTTTCATTCACCACAACCGACGCAAAGTGCGTCTTTGGCTGGTTCATCGAAGCGCGTTTGACCCACTTCTGATTCAAAGGGTTGAGCATCCACGTGGATGCCATTGAATTCTGGCCGACTCCGTCATTTCCCGTGCCGCCGAAGACGTAAAGCGTGTCGCCGATCAGTTGGGCTTGATGACCAGTTCGCGGACCGGACAGGCGAGCGGGTTTGAAATCGGCCATCGCGTTAACGCTTGTGAGTAATTCACAAGTGATAGCAACAAATAAAACCGTGAGTTGGCTCAATTTGAGTGGCACAATCATCACCTCACTGGGTTGGTCGGACAGCGATGGGCATTCTATGAGTTGTGATGTCGTGCGGAGCGAGTGATACGAGCGTGTTACTTAAACGTCGATGGATGGCAACTCGAATCCCTTGCGATACTCCCGTGAAACAAAAACGTTCGCTTCCTTGTCGTCGAACATCTCGGTCTTCGGATCAATCGTCAGCGTTTTGCCCGTTCGCCATGCGATGTTGCCGCTGTGGCACATGACGCTGGCGATGTGGCCGGAGGCGATTTCCTGGTTGAGTGATTCGCGTTTGCGCGATTTGACGGCATCGAGGAAGTTGCGGATGTGCAGCGTGTGGGCGTTGCCTACGCGGCTTTCCTTGAAAACTTTGCCGCCTGCATCGTAGGCGCGGTAGCCGGAGTTGCTACAGATGACGTAGCCCTTTTCGCCGAACACCGCACCGGCTTCGGTTTCACCGTGGAGGCGCGGGCGCGACCAGATGCGCATTTCGTAAGTAATGATGGCGTCAGGTTTCGCGTTGGCACCGCCGGTCGCATTCTTGCCAAACTCCCACGCGTTGATCATTGTGTCCGGCCAATCCTGCGCGTCATCAAAGAATAGCTTGCCGCCCATGCATTGCACGCGACGAGGCAGTTCGGTGATGCCCATCATGGCGAGGCAGTAGTCGATGCGATGAACGCCGTCGTTGCCGAGATCACCGCAGCCGTAGTCGAAGAACCAGCGCCAGTTGCCGTGGTAGCGATAGCGATTGAACTTGCGCTGCGGCGCGGGCCCGAGCCAGCGATCGTAATCGACGTAAGGCGGCGGATCGGTGTCGGGCTTTTTCGGGATTGCGCCTTGCCGCGCGGACTCCCATGCTTTGCCGTAGAGCACTTTGCCGATCGCGCCGGACTGCACGAGTTCGGTTGCTTCCCTGAGGTATGGCGCACTGCGCGCCTGTGTGCCCATCTGTACGATGCGTTTGTATTTGCGTGCAGCCGCGACCATCATTTTGCCTTCGAGGATGTTGTGACCGTCCGGCTTTTCGACGTACACATCTTTTCCGGCCTTGCACGCCGCGATGGTGGGAATCGCGTGCCAATGGTCCGGCGTGGTGACGACGAGTGCGTCGACATCTTTGTCTTCGAGGATGTCTTCATAGCGCGTGGTGGTTTTGATGTCACGGCCAGTCTTCTGCTTCATGTTGCCAGCGCGGGTTTTGAGCACGTTCGTGTCGACATCGCAAATGTGCGTGAGGATGACGTCCTTTTGGTCGGCAAACGTGCGCATCACGCCGTCGCCCCGGCCGCGCACACCCATACAGGCGACGTTGATCTTCTCGCTCGGTGAAGACGCCACGGAAAACACATGCGGCGTCGCGGCGAGCGCGGCCGTCGCGGCGGCGGTATGATGGAGAAAGGAGCGGCGGGACGGTTGGGGTGCTTGATTTGACATGACGGGCTCCTCGTGAGAGAGCGGGAAGCGACGTGGATTCGCTGGAATTCAGTATACCGGTGGGCAAGTCTGGTTCGTGAATCGTGCACGGTGATCCGCCCCTTCGTCGCAGACTTCCAAGGGACGGCGTGGGGTGAATGCTTCATCTCTTTCCTCCTTTCCTGCCTTCTTAAGAGGATTCCCACACCTTGCCGCTTTGCGCGTGAATCGCTACCTTGTGCGTTTCCAATCATGCCAGTCAGGAAGGATCCGCCATGAAGGTCATTTGCGATCGGGGAGCGTTGGTTGAAGCGTTGAATCTGGTCGGTGGCGCGGTGCAGTCGCGGACTCCCAAACCGGTGTTGACCTGTGTGAAACTCACGGCGGACGACGGCGCGTTAACCCTTGTGGCGACAGACCTTGAAGTGGCAATCCGCGTCAGCTCCCCGCGCGTTGAGATCGACACCGCCGGCGAAGCGCTCGTGCCAGCGGACAAGTTCCAACAGATCGTTCGGGAATCGGTTGACCCCACGCTCACGCTCGAAACCGACGGCGAAGAAACCCACATCAAGGGCCAGGACTCGCACTTCAAAGTGTACGGCTACCCGGTCGGCGACTTCCCCGCCGTGCCCGAATTCGAGGGCGACGGCGATTTTGAAATCAGCGCCAGCCAGCTCGGCCAACTGGTGCACCAGACCATTTACGCCACCGCGCGGGAGAACAGCCGCTATGCGATCAACGGCGTGCTCATGGAGCGCGAGAAAAACAAAGTCACCGTCGTCGCGACCGACGGCCACCGCCTCGCACTCGCGAAAGGGGATTGCAAAGGCGGCAAAGCGGCCGGGGCGACGGCAATCGTGCCCACCCGCGCGTTGCAACAACTGATCAAACTGCTCGGCGACGATGAAGAGACCGTCAAGGTCAAGATCGCTGACAATCAAATCCTCTTCGCGACCGACACCGCGCTGCTTTCGAGCAACCTCGTCGAAGGCAACTTCCCGCCTTACAAGGATGTCATTCCGAAAGACGGCGACAAGAAAGCGACCATCAACACCACCGTGCTCACCAGCGCATTCCGCCGCGCCGCGCTGCTGACCAACGAAGAAAGCAAAGGCGTGGAGATGTCTTTCTCGGCGGAAGGGTTGACGCTGACCAGCCGTGCGCCGGAACTGGGCGAAGCGGAAATCAACGTCGAACTCGCAGGCTACGACGGTGACGAAGTCACTATCGGTTTCAACCCGTACTACATGCTCGACGCGTTGAAAGTTGTGCCGGTCGAACAGGTGCAGATCGACATGAAAGCCAGCAACAAACCCGGCGTGCTGCGCACGGGGAACTCGTTCCTGTACGTGGTGATGCCGGTCAACCTCCAACGCTAGAGCGCAATAACAATCCACCAACAAAAAAAGACCCCTGGGCATTCAGGGGTCTTTTTGATTGATATGTCATTCAAAACCGATCACGCCGTCTCGCGCCGGCGACGCATGAACGCACCGCTGGTCAGCAGAAGGAGCAGGCCGGTCGCCGGTTCGGGAACGATCTTGAACGGCTCGGCGAGCAGTTCCACATCTTCTGCGGTCAGCGCGCCGCCGTATACACGGAAGGCGGCGATTTCGCCCGTGAAGAAGTCGATCTGGTTCAGGGCGCCGAGGTCGCCGTTGTGGCCGCCGGTGTCACTGATGGCGCTGCCGAAACCGCCTGCGTTGCCGCCTGCGTAGTCGAGGATCGACGTGGCGACTTCGCCGAGCAGTTCGCCATCGGCGTAGAGCTGCAACACGCCGCCGTCGATGTCGACCACCGCGACGGTGTGCAGGAAGTTACCTTGCTGCACTGCGCTGCCGAGCGTGCCGAGGTCGGCGACGATCGAGTCGCTATTGCCGCCGTCTTTGGCGACAAGGCGGAGATCGTTGCCGTCGAGCGTCAGCGACATGCCGTCACCGCCGCCGCCGATCTCAAACAGCACCTGCTCGCCGGTCAGTGACGGGCTTCGCCAGATAATCTCGAACGACGTGGACGCGTCGGTCGGGTTGCCAACCAGTGTTTCAAAATTGCCGAAGTTCGCAGTGCTGGTGCTGCCGTCGAAGCTGTACGCCTGGGGCGCATCGCTCTGGTTCGTTGTCACCGTGGCGACATTGTTCAGCGTGGCATTGCGGCCGAGGAAGCCGACCTGGTCTTCCGCCACGTTGTTCGCGTTGAAATCCTTGTTGGCGTCGTAGTCAAGCCCCGCCACTGGACGGGGGTCGACCGTGCCGGGACCGGCGCGGAGTACCCGGTCTGGACGGGGACCT
>JANQKH010000135.1 GCA_028281215.1 Phycisphaeraceae bacterium
GTGAGCCCTTGAAGCCGACCACGCCGGCCGAGGCCCAGCAGATCGTTTCGCCGTTCATATCGGTGATCGTGATGAGGGTGTTGTTGAACGACGCCTTGACGTGGGCGATGCCACGATTGACGTTGCGTCGGACTTTCTTTGATTTCTTGGCCATCGGTGTTCCTCGAAGTTAAGCGTTGCCGCTTTCCCATGACAATCGGGCGGGCAACTGGCTCCGGGTTATTGTTGTGCCACTGGCAGCTTGCCTGCCAGTATGGTCGTCTTTCTGTCTTTGCACTGGCAAACGAGCTGCCAATGGAACGAGTCAGATTGTCGGGTCTCAAAGCTTGTCGATCGGGGAACCATGACCAACCGGGAAACGGTCCGGCGGATCAACGCATGCCCTTGACGCTCTTCTTGCCGGCGACGGTTTTCTTGCGGCCTTTGCGGGTGCGGGCATTGGTCTTGGTGCGCTGGCCTCGAACGGGTAGCCCTCGGCGGTGCCGATCACCTCGATAGCTGCGGGTTTCGCGCAGCCGCTGAATGTTCTGACCCACCTGCCGGCGCAACGCCCCTTCCACGAGGAAGTTGGCGTCAATAATGTTCGCCAGTTGGGCGAGTTGGTCTTCGTTCAGCGTGTTGGCGCGAACGGTTGGTTCAATTCCTGCTTCCTTGAGCACCTGGTCCGCCACATAGCTGCCCACGCCGTGGATGTATTGGAGGGCGTAGCGGATCGGCTTGTTGTCGGGAATGTCAACACCTGCGATACGGGGCATAGTTCTGCTCCTGGCGTGCGGGTCTTTGCTCCGCCGCTCATCGAGATTGATCTTCGATCAACCCTGTCGTTGTTTGTGTTTCGGGTTTGTGCAGATCACGCGGACAACACCCTTGCGGCGAATGACCTTGCAATTCTCACACATGCGCTTGACGCTGGCTCGGACTTTCATGTTACACCTGCTTTTCATGGTGACAGACAAGTGTGTCTGCCCTGCTGCTTTCTGCTGCCTGTAACAGACAGGCATGTCTGTCCTACTGTCGGTATACGATTCGGCCTCGGGTCAGGTCATATGGGCTGATTTCGACTTTCACCTTGTCGCCTGGGACGATTTTGATGTAGTGCATCCGCATTCGTCCGGACAACTGTGCGAGGATTTCCGGCTCGTTGGGCATTTCCAACTTCACCTTGAACATCGCATTGGGCAGAGCGTCGATGACCTCGCCTTCAGCCTGGATTTTGTCTTCTTTTGCCATGCAGTTTCTTTTTCGGATTCGAGCCAGCGGCTGTCAGCCATCCACTTTAAGTTCCGTCGGTCAGTATTTCGCAACCGTCAGCCATGACGGCAATTGTGTGTTCGTAGTGAGCGCTGGGAAGACCGTCGATGGTCTTGACCGTCCATTGGTCGCTCAGCAATCGTGTGTCGCCTGATCCGCCGAGTGTGCACATCGGCTCGATGGCGAGCACAAGGCCTTCACGCAACTCGAAGTCCTTCCAATTACGATCCTTTCGATCAACGTAATTGGGAACCTGCGGATGCTCATGCAGTTGCCTACCGATGCCGTGTCCGACAAAGGCCCGCACGACGCCGTAGCCGCTGCGTTCGGCGAAATTCTGCATAAGGCGTGCGATCTGGCTCCACTTGCGGCCGGGCTTGATGTTGTCAATCGCCAACTGCAACACATGCTGCGTACCTTCGCAAAGTTGGCGCACCTTCTTGTGCACGTCGCCAACCATAATGGTCGTCGCCGAGTCCCCGCACCATCCGTCGAGATTGACGCCACAGTCGATACTGACGATGTCGCCCTCTTTAATGACGCGTTGTCCGGGAATACCGTGCACGATTTCGTCGTTGACGCTGATGCACGTGTTGCCGGGGAACGGCGGTCCGCCCTGCTGGCTGTTGGGGTAATTCAGGAACAACCCCTTGGCGCCGGCGTCGGTGTAGACCTTGTAGGCCGCCTCATCCAATTCTTTGGTTGTCACGCCGGGCTTACAAAGCTCACGGCATTTGCTGAGCACCTGATAGACCAACCTCCCTGCCTGCCGCATGCGTTCGATTTCATCCTGCGATTTAAGGATGAACTTCGGCTTTCGCGTTCCGAGCAGGGCCATGGGCTTTACATCCGTCTACCAGTGATGCGAATCAGCGATTCTAGGTCACGCCCTCCCTGTTGCCAAGTTTGGGCGGTTATTTCGTGGGTTCGTCGCGAGCTTGTCGCATTTTCACACGGGGCGTCAGACCCCGCCACCGCCGCCGCGGATCGGTTTGTCGCCGAGGAAACCTTCGTAATTTCTCATGTGGAGGTTGGCCTCGATGCGTTGGACAAAATCGAGCACCACGCTCACAGTAATCAACAGGCCTGTACCGCCGAGGAAGCTGGATACCAAAAACGGGATACCGGCAAAGTCGGCCACTACCGTGGGTATGACCGCGATCACCGCCAGAAAGCCGGCGCCCACATAAGTGAT
>JANQKH010000198.1 GCA_028281215.1 Phycisphaeraceae bacterium
GAGCAAAGCCTGGTAACTGGTGTCGGTCGCTCGGTACGTATCGGCGATGATCTTTTTCTGTGCCGCGTTGCGAGTCTTGACCGGTGTTCGCAGCGCATCGGCCAGAGCCTGGTTGTGGTTGTCCAATGTGGGGGTGGCAACGTTCGTCAGCGACAGGCGGAACCGGCCGATGTTATGGCGTTTGTGTTGCGAATCGTGACGCAAGGTGATGCGAAGCGTCGCCTGCTTGCCCGCCTTGATCGGTTCGGCGAAACGAAAGACGGCGGTGTGTTCCTTGTCGACGATGCGGCCTTCCCACACTGCCCAACCGGTGTTCTTGTTACCGTCGTAAGCGGTGGTGATTTTCAAGTTGCCCTGTTCAAGCGTGGCGGCCGCGGACGCAATTTTCACCGGCTGTGGTTTGACACCGTTCGCGGGCAACACTTGTACTTCGAAGCCGGTCAATACAAAGTTGCCGCTCTCAGCTCGCGACAAACTGTTTTTCGTCATGGTTGGATGACGCAACGTTTCCAGTCGAATGCCGGTGATCTGATCGAGTGTGGCCGGCAGAGTGACGGTGTAAGTGTCGTTGTCGGCGTTCGCGCCGCCGGCAAGCACGGAGTGATCGTCCAGTGGCTTCAAAGTCTGATGGATCGCCTTCACGACAGCAGGTTTGACGGTATGCCACTGTCGCGCTCCGATCGTTTTCAATTGTTCTCGCTCCCACGCTGCTTGCTTCGCACCAGACGCTCGGGTGTGTTCGGCAAGTTGGCGAACGATGTCGGCAATTTCCAGTTCGATTTGTGCGAGTTGTTTATGTTGCTCACCAGTTGGGGCGCTCAGCACCGGCGGCGTTTGCGGGTTCCCGCCGCCGCCGTTAACTGGAGTCTGGTTGAAGAATGCAAACAGTTTGAAGTATTCCGACTGGCTGATCGGGTCATACTTGTGATCGTGACAACGGCAGCAGGTCATGGTCATGCCGAGCCAGACGGTGGACATCGTTTCCATCTGATCGAACACGTACTCGACACGGTTCTCTTCCGCGATGCGGCCGCCTTCGCCGTTGATCATGTGGTTGCGACAGAACGCGGTGGCGAGGCGTTGCTCATCGGTCGCGTTCGGCAGCAAGTCACCGGCGAGTTGCCAGACGGTGAACTGGTCATACGGCATGTTCTTGTTGAACGCCCCGATGACCCAATCGCGCCAGGGATACATCGTGCGTTCGCGGTCGCCCTGATAGCCGTTGGAATCGGCGTAGCGTGCGGCCTCCAGCCAGGACCAGGACATGCGTTCGCCGTAGTGCTTTGAACCAAGCAGGCGGTCGACGACCTTTTCGTACGCGTCCGGTGAGTTGTCATTCAGAAAAGATTCAACTTCACCGCGCGTCGGCGGCAGGCCGGTCAGGTCCAGCGTGACACGGCGTATAAGGGTGCGTTTGTCGGCTTGCGGCGACGGGGCGAGCGATTCGCGTTCCAACTTTGCCAGAATAAAGTTGTCAATCGCGTTGCGCGACCACGCCCCGTTGGCCACCTTCGACAGAGCAGGGCGTTTGGGCGGCACGAACGACCAGTGTTCCGACCACGGCGCGCCTTGCTTGATCCAATCCTTGAGCAACTGCTTCTGCTTCGCCGAGAGCGGCCGATTGAATTTCTTCGGCGGCATGATGTCGCTGGGATCGTCCGGGTCGATACGCAACACCAGTTCGCTTTCGCCAGGCTTGCCCGGCACGATGGCGTGGTAACCGTCGAGGTCCGCGAACGCACCGGCCTTGGTGTCGAAACGGAGTTTCGCTTTGCGCGATTTTTCGTCAGGGCCGTGACAGGTGTAGCAGCGGTCGGAAAGAATCGGCCGAATATCGCGATCGAAATCAATGTCCGCCGCGATGGCGGGGCGGAATATCGTCGGCGCGATCGCGATGATTAATACGAATTGTACAATGCGCGAGTGCATGATCAGGTATTGTAGGCCTCCGGCAAAGTCGGCCAATACTCCGGCTCACTCCAGTTGCCGACAGTCACCGAGTCACTTGCCTTTCGCTTTGATGGTGAACCACACGCTGTGATGCTTACGCCCGGGCACAACGGTGTCGAACGTTGCGATTCCGCTGCGTCCCTGTTTGACCCGACCGACCAGGTGCACCGGCCCCGACCACGCTTTGCCGTCCGACGTGACTTTCAACTTCACCGCCTTTGCCGTGCTGCCTGTTGATTTCGATACGACTGGTTCAGCTTTGACGTGTTCGGGCAATCCTTCGATCTGAATCGTGATGTCATCCTTGATGCCGTTGAGCCGGTCGACTTTGACGGCAATTTCACCCCCTTTTTGACCGTCGATCACGAAGCTTTCCTTGTCGACGCTGAGTTGAAAATCAGGCTGCAACGGCAGGGCGGTCAGACGATAAACGTGGCGAAACCCGCCGCGCCCGTGCAGATCGCGGATCGACACCACGTACTCGCCGTCGGCAGGGGGCTTGAAATCCAAACCGGCGTCGCGCGTATCGCGGCTGTTGTCGTCCTTCTCGATCAGCACTTTGCCTTTGCCGTCTTCCACTTTCAACACCGGGTCCAGCGCAAGACCAATGGCGTGTGACGTGGCGGCAAAACGCACCGTTGTTCCTTTGCTTGCGCGAAATCGAAAGCGATGAACTTCATCACGCTGCGCGATACGGCCCGTCACAGTCATCGGCGGTGTCAGCGCATCCTGCTTCACCTGATCCGCGCGAAAACTCGGCCCCTCGAACGGCGCCAGTTCCACGAAGTTGGCGTAGTTCTCATGAAAGGCAAACACTGACGGCGAAGATTCATCCTTCCTGACGATTACTTCACGCGTCGCATCCGGCAGATTCCAACCGTGCAGCGAAACTCTCATTTCCGACAGCGTGCCATCCATCCCCAGCGGCAATGCGTGATCGATGAACGGCCCGGTGGTCAACGTCAACCGATACACATGATCCTCACCGCCGGTAAACGAAATTGAACTCGACGGCTTGGCGGGAAACGCAAACGTGCGAATGCGAAACACACCGTCGCGCGGCGCCTTATAAATGATGCGCGGATCAAGGCCGCAGGTGTCATCGATCTCGCGCAACACGAAACCACGCTCGTCGGCGATCTGCAAGGAGGAATCAATCGGCGAACCGAGATAGCGATGCGCGACCATCGCCGCGACCAACGTTTGCCCGCGTTTCAGACTGATGCGGTAGACGTCCGAATCGCCGCGTTTTTCAAATCGGCCGTTGATCACTTGGGGCAAATCGATTCCCTTGCCCTCGGTGTTGACCAGCGTTTCATTCGTTTCCGGCAGCGTGCCGATGATGAACGGAC
>JANQKH010000231.1 GCA_028281215.1 Phycisphaeraceae bacterium
GGGTCCATGCAGATGTCAGTAGACGTATTGGATCACACATTATATCAAAACTCATTTTCATTCACGCCAGCAGGGCAAGCAGAACCCAACGCGAAATCATTTTCGCCGATGCCAACGATGTCTCCGGATATAAGGAGCCCTTCGAACATGAACAGGTTCGAACACAATGCGAAGATTCTCGCATATCGAGAGGAATGGGAGTGTGTACTTAGTTTCAAGAACTGAAGGAAGAGCCCCAGAGCATTGGTCATTGGCCTGAATCACGCGTCATGGCTGGCTTGCCTGGACCTGAGATTGTAGAAAAATCACACGATTCGAATGGCCTTCAACCCGCGAACACGCGGTGAATGGACTCATCCTCGGGTACGTCGAGGGGGAATCGTTTGCTGAATTCGTGGCCTTCGATGCCGGCGAACTGGCGCAATGCGGCGTGGATGTGTTCAGGGCGGACGCGGATGCCTTTGTCCTTGTCGAGTTTGAAGGATTTTGGATTGATGGGGACGAGAAATTGTTTTTCATCGGTGGCGCCGACGACGCGGTTACCGCGAATGCCTTTGCCCATGAACATGATGGAGCCGACGGACCAGTGGTCTTTGCCGTCGCCTTTGTTGTAATTCGGTGTGCGGCCCATTTCGCTTTGGATCACGATAACCAGCTTGTCACGGATCTTCATTTGCTCGGCTTTGGTGACCAGGTAATCGACCGCTTCGAGAAACTGCGGGATGAGTTTCATCTGGTCGGGGTCGTTCTTGGCGTGGCTGTCGAACCCTTCGAGGGTCAGGTTGGCTGAGACACAGACACCGCCTTTGAAGGCCGCGAGCGCAATGTCGGCCTGTTGGGATGTGCGGTTCTTCGGGCTCTCTTCAGGAATATAGGGGACAACGCGCTGTAAGGCCTTGGAGTTGACCTGCGCGGTGTAGAGCATGCTTTGCGCCCGTTCGACGCGCGGCAGTTTTGCTTTGCTGATGCGGGATTGCATTTGCTCTTCGAGCGCCTGTTCAATTCGATCAAGGACGAACGTATCGTGATAGCGGTGCCGACTTCCTCTGATCGAGTCCGCTTTGGCCAGTTCGCTAAGGGATGTCATGTACGGCACGCGCGACATGGGTACGAGGTTGCCGGTGTTGGAGTAGTTGCCGAATGTCAGAAACGCCAAAGGTACGGTCGCGCCTTTGCAACCGGCGATGAGCGCGGCGAAGGTCGGGTAGGCCAGGCTGTCGAGTTTGCCGGTCGCCATGTAGCGTTTGCAGGGATCATGGTTGTTGACCGAGTAGTCGAGGCCGTTGAGCACGAGCAGTTCGTCGCCGTACTTCTTGAAGAATTCTTCAGTGCTCATGCCATCGGCGATGTGTCTTTTGATCGGTGCGAATTTGTGTTGGCCATGGGTCTGGATGTCGCTTTGCTTGTAGAGCCGGTTGATGCCGCCGACGCCTTTGGGATCCATCATGTAAGTGGTGTCCCATCCGCCGCCGGCGTTGAAAACGACGTAGTAGGGGCCTTCATAGGGCGCGGGTTCATCATCGGCCGGTTTGCCAAGCACACTCGCCGGCGACGCGATGGGTGCGGCGATGCCCAGTCCCGCGGCTCCGCATAGGTTAAGAAAACTGCGTCGTTTCATGGCTGGGCCCTATTCATACAGAAAGTCGTGCTGCCGCAACAGGTAAGTAACCACGCCGCGCCAGGCGCGAAGGGTGTAATGCGGGTCGGGCAAGCGTTTTTCGTTGATGCGATCGCAAAAATAACTGCCGTCCTTTTCGATGCCCTTGGCGTTTCGTGCATCTTCGATGATGCCGGCGAAAAGCCGGCACGTGCGGTCGACTTCCGGATGGTCAATGCCATGCGTGCGGCCGAGCAGTAGTTCATGCAAGTGAATGATGGCATGTCGTATTTTTTTTTCTGATTTCGGCCCTTCACCCGGAAGGACATTCAACTCAATCTGCGGAAACAGCCTGCGTTGTTCCGGTTTTTTGGAAAAGTCCACCGCCACGTTTTTGCAGGCGACGTCGTTAGCAAGAATGCGCTGAATCGCGCCCATCGCGCCGCTTGGTTCGGTCATGCGCTCGGTGACGGCTTGTGAATCGATGCCGCCATAAAGAATGTGGAACTTGCTCTCGCGGCCGACGAGTCGGCCCCAGGGTTGTCCGAAGATCGCTTTGATCTTGCGTTCGAGTTGTTCGGGCGTGAGCAATCGAACAAGTCCGACGTCGTCCAACTCGGCTTCGCGGCGAGGGTGCTTGATTGCCGTTGCGAGGCCGTCTGCGCGGTAAAACTCCGAATGAATGATCGCTTTGAAGACGAATTTGAGGTCGAACTTTTTCTTCGCGAACTGTCGGGCAGTGGTTTCGATGAGGAGTCGCTGTTGACGGTAGGCCTGCCGGCGCGAATTGAAATTCGGATCGTCGATGTCCTGCGGCGCGTTGAGCACGTGTCGACCCATGAGGATGTAGTAGACGTGCTCGACCATGGCGACGGCGAAGCGCGGGTCTTTCGCGGTGCGCTCGCCGAGCCATTGCATCGCCCGCCAGCGTTCTTCCTCAGGTAGTTTCTCACCGTCGAGCCCGGGTTCGAACATGTCGGTGTACCAGCCGTCTTTGCGAGGCCCAAAATGACCTTTTTCGTTGTATTCCTGAAACAGTCCGGCGACCGGGTCGACGGATTTGTGGCAGGCCACGCAGTCCGCGGCCTGCATGGTGGGAATTTCATACTTGGCCGTGATGGCGGCGGCATCCGACACGCGCGGCGCCAGCGCCATGACGTCCACGCCCAAGAAGTGCTTGTAATACATGCGGGCGCGCAAACGATTGCGATTCGTTTCCGTGGTCGGATAGCGGCGCAGGTAATGGAACATGCTGAGAAAGCCGGCGTGCGGGTAGTAGCCGGTCTTCGATTCCTGAACGGGCTTGCCCTTGCGCGTCTTCATCGCCGGCAGTCTGACCGGCACGTACTCGAACGGATCATGTTCGTTTTTATATT
>JANQKH010000255.1 GCA_028281215.1 Phycisphaeraceae bacterium
ACAGGCGATGGACGCCGGCGGACCAGAGAAACGTGAACGGAAACACGCACAACGCGAACCCGGCCTGATCGCTCAGCCAGAACGCGCTGACAAAACATCCGATCAGCGATGCGCCGCCGATCCAGGGTAGCAGGCGCAACATTTGATCGTAGAGCCGCTGCCGCGCGAGGTGTTTTTCAAACCAGCCGCTGATGAACCACCAGATAACGATCATCACCCCCAATTGCACGAGCGGCCTACCCCAGGTTGCTTTGATCATCGGTCCGACAACCGCCGTCACATGGTCCCATGCGGAGAGCGGAGTGCGTTTACCTTTGATGATGTCGTAGTCGGCGGGCACAATTTCCTCGTTGATCATGGAACTGTGCCAATACCACTCATCAATGACACGTTGCGGCAGTACCAACCAAACCTCGCCCGTGGTTTCGTCATACTTCCATGATCCACTGTGGTCGGCGGCGACGGTAGAGTCGTTGGTGATCGAGTTGATCGCGGGCTGTTGAAGATAGGGGCCGACCGCGTTCGGACTCGTGCCGGGCGACAGGATATTGCCCTGCACATCGGTTTCGTTTGTCAAGCTCTGCCAGAATTGACCGAGCCTGGGGTATTGGCCGTTGTGTTGGATGCTGTAGAGTTCAA
This sequence comes from Phycisphaeraceae bacterium, assembly GCA_028281215.1. Lineage (GTDB taxonomy): Bacteria > Planctomycetota > Phycisphaerae > Phycisphaerales > Phycisphaeraceae > JANQKH01. The sequence goes on from JANQKH010000255.1 coordinate 640, forward strand.
GTTGCGACCGGATGGTCTGCAACTGCGAAATAATTGAAGGCCCTTTGCCTTCGCGCACCGGTTCGCTCGACGGCAAGACGATGGACAACGTCGCCATCACCATCACGGTGATAACAAGTGCACTGATATGTTCGATCGCGCCCATCCAGGTCACGCCGCGGAACGTCCGGCGTGTGAAGCGCATGAAACCTATGAAGAAGAGCACAAACAGGCACGCCAGGATCAAATCACCGTCGCTTCGGGACATGCTGTGCATCACATCCCGCATGCCCATAAGGTTGCAAGCGTCTTCACACCAATCACGAAGACTTTGCGGGCAGGCACTGTGTGCGCCCAGCATGGGGACGAGCAGGTAGGTCATCGCGATGAACAACACAGCCACATACAAGCCGGTAAGCATATGGCGAAATGCGAATAGCCTTGTGTTGTCAATATGTTTTGACGGCATGGGAAGGACTGACTCAAAGGTTGATCAGGCTGCACGGCGGGATGTGTGAGCCGATGGCAATTGTGGCTCAGCAGGTTGTGAATTCGGCAACGGCAACAACATCTCCCCACACTCCGGACATTGCGATCGCTGGGCTTCGCGTGTGCCGGTCAGGTCGTAGCCGCAGTAGGCGCACGCGCTGCCGTCGGACCAGGCGCGTTGGTAGTGGGGCAGGTAGAGCAGATAGGTGATGCCGCCGAGCGACCAGATGAACGTGTAGCCGAAGATGAGCCGCGCGGTGGCGGCGTTGACATCTTCGAGGAACAGCGAGGCGGCGAACAGCGTGATGAAACTGATCAGGCAGGTGAACGCGAAGCGGTGCATCCAGAAGTCGTAGGGGTTTTGGGCGCGTGGTTGTTTGGCGTATCGGCGAGAGAGCCACGCGAACAGCAGGCAGAACGCGACGCCGCATTTCAAGGGTAGGCCGATCACCTCGTTGATCTTTTCGAGGACGGAGGGTTTCGGCTGGACATACACAGCCCGCCAGTAAAACACGCGCATGCCGGTGCGATCCAGCCAGGGCACCGGCGCGGGCACGGCGTCGTAATCCGCCAACTGCAATTCCTGAATCTTGTGCCCCGGCACCACCGCTTGAAACGTACCGAGATGGGCGTTGTAAACCCAAGCCCCAGAATTGTCGGACGCGACGGTCGAGTCATTCATGGTGAACGGATTCACCGCCGGCTGTTGCAGGTAGGGACCAAAAAGCAATTCGCCAGCCGTTCCGTCGCGCAACTGTTCCGATGTGATGATGTCGCCGGCCGGATTGGTGACGCTGGTCAGGTGTTCCCACAGCGCATCCTGCGGCGGGTAATGACCTTGATGCTGCACTTGATACAGCTCAAGCTGACTTCGCACCGTTTGCAGTTGTGAGACCAGGGAAGAAGCCCGGCTGGCGCCCGACGACTGCGTCCGGAACGGCCAGGGATTCGTCAACATCATGCCGAACGTTACCGCCATCAACGCGGCGACGATCGCTGTTTGCTTCTTGAGAACAGTTTCGTTCAACGTCGGCCCCATCGCGCGAAACGTTCGCACCAGGCCGTACGCCATCAATCCAAGCACGGCGATGCTCACGACGGTGAAGAGAACGTGTCGGCCTTGAAAGCCGAGCACGTCGTAAACGCCTCGTGGGGCGCCGACCGATTCGTAAACTTGTTCGACAAAGTGGTAATTCGAGTTGGTGACAATGGTGGGCACGATCAGGTAGCCCACGCCGATCAGGAACGCCGACAGCCACATCGCGCCGATCAGACGTCGCAAACGATACTCCGACGTGGTGGTAATGTCCCGGCCAGCCATAAAGGGGTTATCGGCTGGATGACGCAGAAATTGAAGGAAAGTGAGCAGGAGGCGGGTTGTTCGGGCGCCAAGTGATGTCCGAGTGCGGGCCATTCAGGCGCTGGTTCATTTGTGGGCCGTTCGAGGGATGAGTGATGGTTTCACCGCTTGCCGCCGTCGAAGTCTTTGCGGAAGAGGCTGGAGACGGATTCGTGGTGGTGGATGCGGTGGATGGCTTCGCCGAGGAGTTGGGCGACGGAGAGTTCGACGAGTTTGTCCTGGATCGGGGCGCAGCGGGAGCCACAGGGAATGGTGTCGGTAACGACGACTTTGCTGATGGGCGAGTCGCTGAGGCGTTCCATCGCGAGTCCGACGAGCACGGCGTGGGTCGCGCCGGCGATGACATCCTTGGCGCCGTGTTTCATCACGAGCTTGGCCGCTTCACACATCGTGCCGGCGGTGGAGATCATGTCGTCGACCATGAGCACGGTTTTGCCTTCGACCGAACCGATGATGTTGTCGGAGACGACCTGGCTGCCGGACTGGCGGCGTTTGTCGACGATGGCGAGGTCGCCGCCGAGCCACTTCGCGTAAGCGTTGGCCATTTTGACGTTGCCGACGTCCGGACTGACCAGCACGATGTCGCCGAGTTCCTCGCGGATCGATTCGAAGTAGTTCACGAGCACGGGTGCGGCGTGCAGGTGATCGACGGGAATGTCAAAGAAGCCCTGGATCTGCTCGGCATGCATGTCGAGAGCAAGCACACGATGAGCGCCGGCGGTGGTGATCAGGTTCGCCATCAGCTTGGCGGTGATAGGGACACGGCCTTCATCTTTGCGGTCCTGCCGGGCGTAGCCCATGTAAGGCAGGACAACGGTGATGCGTTCGGCTGACGCGCGGCGAAGACAGTCGACCCAGATGAGCAGTTCCATCAGGTGCGCGTTGACCGGGTGATAGGTTGACTGGACGATGAAGCAGTCGCGGCCGCGCACATCTTCCTCAACCTTCACGATGATTTCACCGTCGGGGAACATGTCGACATGGCCCTGGCCGACGGGCAATTCGAGGTAGCGGCACATCGATTCGACCATGGATCGGCTGGCGCGGCCGGCGAAGATTTTGACGTCGTTGATGTCGGAGCGGCTCATGCAAATTCCATGCGTTCAAGGGAAACAACACATGACGGAATCGGTTCAGGCGGAAACATCTTCGTTGACTTCGCAAGCCAATCGGTGTCGCAGGATCGTATCGACCAACGCCAACTGTTCGGGTGTGTTGACGCTGTGCACATCGTCGGCAGGCACGGCGTCGACGACGGCGACCGGATGGCCGTCAGCCTTAAGCAGGGCGGGCACATCGGTGATGTAGTACTCGCCCTGGCTGTTGTCGGCCTTAACGCGAGCAAGGCCGTCGAACAGCAGGTCGCTGCGAAAGCAATAGTAACTCGGATTGACCTCGCGGACTTCGAGCTGTTCGGGCGAGCAATCTTTGTGCTCGACAATGGTTTCGAGGCCGCCGTCGGCGCTGCGAATGACGCGGCCGTAGCCGGTCGGATCGTCGAGGATGGCGGTGGCGAGCGTGGCGCCGGCGTCGGCTTGCTGATGCGTCTGGAGCAGCAGTTGGAGCGTGTCGGTGCGGATGAGCGGACCGTCACCAGCGAGGACGAACAGGTCGGTGGATGGGGCGCCATCGAAAAGCGATTCCGCCATACGGGCGGCGTGGCCGGTGCCGAGTTGTTCGGTCTGTTCGACAAAAACACAACACGGTTCGTCGGCGAGGGCGGCTTTGACTTGTTCGCCTTCGTAACCGATCACGATGATGCAACGTTCAACGCCGATAGCTTTACAGGCTTGAACGACCCACCAGACCATGGGTTTGCCGGCCGCGGGATAGAGCACTTTGGGCAACGGATTGCCGTTGGGCGTGGTGGTCGACGCACCGCCTTCACTCATGCGTTTGCCCTTGCCGGCGGCGAGGATGATCGCCTGCGGCGCGGGCCGTTGCGGTTCGCCGGGAGAAGTTCCGGGTTGTGGTGATCCTTCAGTGGAAGACATGGATGGCCTTCAATGATCCGTCATTTGAGGCTGTCAAAGATGAACGCGGCCTTCACACGTTCGACACGTCGGGATGATAACGGACGTGTGGGGAAGGGCAAGGTGAGGATTGATGGGATTGTCAGCCTTGAATGGCGAGGCACTTACTCCTGCTTGTCCCCCTTGTATAACGGCAGGTAGCGATAGTAGACCTCCAGGCTCAGGCACGCCATCGCCGTTGAGTAAATCATGCCGCCGCGGTTGGACCATTGGCTGTCGGCGGCCCAGGCGCCTTCGTGGCGGCCTTTGCGGATTTGAATCTTCGACAGGTAATCACGTGTATGCACGTTCCATTCTTTCCATGCGGGGCCTTGCATCTGGCCCAAGGCGAGCGTCGCGTAATACCAGTAGTAGTAATCCTTCTTGCCGCGGCCCGGCTTCTGCTTGAGCATGTAATCGTTGAAGCCGGCGACGTGGCGAGGTTCAAACTGCTCGCCGAGCAGAATTCGGCAAAGCACGGCCTCAGCGGACATCGCATGTTTGGGCGAACTGTTTTGATAGCCGGCGAGAATCGTATCCTTGTGGGTGACTTTCTTGAGCCACTTGTGCGCGCCTTGGCGCGTCTTCTCCGACCACTCGAAGCCCAGGTGTTCGCACGAGTGCAGCGCCATGATCTGCCAACCGAACACACTGGTGTCGCCTGCGTCTTTGGGGTTGTATCGCCAACCGCCGTCGTGGTCGTTTTGGCCTTTGACGATGAACTCGGCGGCCTTGATCGCGGCTTCGCGGAGTTTCGGATCGCCGGTCATAATCGCCGCTTCGCTGACGGCGAGCGTGGCGATACCGTGGTCATACATCATGCCACTGCCGCGCAGATCGCCGTTGGGTTGCTGGCGCTTGACCAGGTAGTCAATCGCCTTGGCCACCACTTCCTTGTACGGCCCTTCCTTGTTGGGCACGTGGTTGTCGGCGAGGAAACAGAGTGCCGCCAGGCCGGTCAGTGCCATGTCATGCCGATCACGACCGCGTTTGCCGGGGCCTTTGTCGTTGTGGCGAACGAAAGTCCATCGGCCGTCCGGTTCCTGATTCCTGGCTAGGTATCGCAGCGCCAAGGTGACGGCGGTTTCCGATTCAGGCGTGCCGCCGAACTCGCGCAGCAAGGCTTCGCGGCGTTCGGGCGCGCGTTGGAACAGCGATTCCGGTGCTTTGAACTTGTCCGGACCGAGCGGGCCGGTGAGCGCTTGCAGGGTGAGGTTGTTGGTGGTCAGGCTCGCCGCCAATTCGGTGGTTGGGCGAAGGGTTTCGATGTTCTGTGTGGTAGTCAGCGACTTGGCGCGGCTTTCGGTCGGCGCCAGACGGGCGCTGGTGTCGGGCAATGCATTAGGGCGCGGCGTGTTGGCGTCGTCGGCGTCTGAGGTCGACTTGGCGAAGCTGGGGCCGACCTCCGGTTCGATGGCGGTCGGCGGGGCAGCGCCGGTGGTGGCGACCCGCGCAGGTTGCGCGGCGTCGGGCAGTTTCACATCCACCGCGCCGGCGTTCGAGAAGAACTTCGGCTCCGTTGGCGGTACGGACGAACGCGTCGTGCCGGACGTGGTCTTTGATTCGTTGACACGGGCAACCAAAGAACGGGCGTCGGCGTCCGCGCGCTTGGCGGGGTTCGCATGGTTAGACGCGAATGTCGCGTCGACGTCGAGTGTGCGGTCCTGTGACGGCGCGTTGGTGCGTTTGGCCGCTTTGGCATTCTGGTCGGTCGGTTGTGCTGGCTGATCACTTGCCTTGGCGACCTTGATCGCGTTGGTGTTGACCTTCGGTTGCACGAAGTCGGGTTGCACGATCGATGGTGTTTGGACGTTGGCGGCCATGCGTTCGGCCGGCGAGGCCGCGCTCTGTTTGACCTTGGCGTGTTGGGCGATCGAGTTCGACGCTTTGGCGGTCGTTGGTGTGGTGGTCAGTTCGCCTGCCTCGGCCGGCTTGTGCTTCGCCGGTGCGGTGTTGGTGGTCACGCGCGTCACGCTGGTCTTCGACGGGGCGTCCGCTTGTTCGGGCAGCGTGTCACTCTCGGCCTGCACCTTCGCGCCGTTGGTCAACTGCTCGGTGTTGACCTTCGGGGCGTCGATTGGATTGCTGTATTCGATTTCGATCGTTTCCGACGTCGCTCGCGCCATGGTGACCTCAGCGCCCGACTCGACGGATTGATTGTTGGCTTGCGCGGTCGGTGCATCAATGTTGGACGTTTCGGCCGAACCCTTTGGCGCCGTGGCGGGAATCTGCGCTGTGGCTTTCATGTTTTCCGGCACGCGTGGACCGTCGGGCGATTCGGAGCGCACGGCCTTGGCGTTGAAAGTCAACGACGCCTGCGGCTGCGCGCCGCCCGGATCAATGGTCTTCGTGGAACTGATTTGTTCGGTTGTGGTCTTGCTGGGTGATTGATTTTGCGCGGCGGCAGCCATCGATTTGGTGGA
>JANQKH010000271.1 GCA_028281215.1 Phycisphaeraceae bacterium
CCAAGCCAGGTCCACCTACGGCGTTCCAAAAGAATTCACCCGGGAAGCCGACTCGATTAAAATGCAGCTATGACCATCCCACGTCTGATTCTGCGTGAACTGTTCTACCGTCGTGTGAACTCGTTGCTCGGTCTGCTCGCGATGATTGCGGCGGTGGCGTGTCTGGTAGGTACGATGGCAGTATTGCGCGGGCATGATGTGCAGACCGGGCGGATTCTCGACGTTCAGCAAGCGGAGATCGAAAAGGCGAGTAAGCAACTCGGTGACGATTACCGCAAAATCGTGTTGAAGCTCGGCTTCAATGTGTTCATCGTGCCGGATGATGTCGATCCCGATAAGTTGCATGAAGCCGGGCTCGGCGGCAAGGAGATGCCGCAGGAGTATGTTCACCAGCTCGCCAACGCAGGCATTCTCACGATCGATCACCTGCTGCCCAGTTTGTCCGCGTCAATTGTCTGGCCGGAGCAGAACAACGCGCAGGTGATTCTCACGGGCATTCGTGGGGAGGTGGCGGTCGCGGGGAAGAAACGCAAGCGACCGTTGATCCAACCGGTCGAGCCCGGCGAGATTGTGCTCGGCGCAAAGGTTGCCGAGCGGTTGGGTTTGAAGGAAGGTGATCAGACGAAACTGCTCGGCCGGGATGTAAAAGTCGCGAAGGTGGAGCAGCAGGTGCGCGGCACAAACAATGACAACACCGTGTGGATCGATCTCACGGCTGCGCAGGAGCTTCTCAAGAAGGAAGGCAAGATCACCGCGATTCAGGCGATCAATTGTCTCGCACCGCACTGTCATCCCGATGAGTCGGGTATTCCGGCGATCGATGAAGAAGTCGCGCGCGTGCTACCGGACACGCAAGTGCTCATTGACATGGGCAAGGCGCGGACGCGCATCGAAGCCCGCAAGCGCGCCGCGGCCGAGGCCACCGCCAACCTCGAACGTGAAAAGAAAACACGCGGCGAAATCAAAGGCCAACTTGTGCGGTTTTCCTCGATTCTTGTGCCGTTGGTCATCGTCGGCGCCGGCGTGTGGATCGCGCTCATGTTGCTGATCAATCTGCGTGAACGTCGCGGCGAAATCGGCATCCTCCGCGCGCTGGGTGTGAAAGCTAAAGCCATCCTTGCTGTCTTTCTCGGTAAAGCGTTGGTGCTCGGCATCGGCGGCGCGGTGCTCGGGTCCGTCGTCGGCCTGCTCATCGGCATGACCTACACCGACATGGCGCTGGGCGAACTGGTCGAGCCGACCTCGTTGGTGCTGGTCTTCTTCGCCGCGCCGTTGCTCGCGATCATCGCCAGTTGGATCCCCGCCATGCTCGCGGCGCAACAGGATCCGGCGGTGGTGTTGAGTGAGGAATGATGCACCACCCCACTTTGGACTATCTTCTTCATGAATCATCGTCCCGTTTCAATCGTCTGCCTTTGTGTCATCCTGATCGGATTGACGACGTCACGCACCCGCGCCGCTGACTGGCCTCAATTCCGCGGCCTGCGCGGCAGCGGCGTCTCTACAGCCACACAACGCCTGCCTGCCGACGTCGCGCCGAACAAACATGTGCGCTGGAAAGTCGATATCACGCCCGGTGTATCCTCGCCCGTGGTCGTCGACGGCCGCATCTATCTCACTGGTGTGAAGGCGAACAACGAACTGGTCACCTTTGCGTTGAGCGCCGTCGACGGCTCACAACTCTGGGAGAAGCCGGCGCCAATCACTGGCATCGAAACGACCGACAAAAAACCCAAAGGTCGACTCGCTACGCCTACCGTTGCCTGTGACGGCAAACACGTCGTCAGCTTCTTCGGCTCAAGTGGCCTGCTCTGTTATTCCATCGAAGGCAAGAGGCTTTGGTATCGTCCGATGGGCCCTTTTGAAAATCGCCGCGGCGCTTCATCGTCGCCTGTCATTCATGACGGCAAGGTGATCGTCTACCAGGATCACGAAGTCGGTTCGTTCCTTGAAGCGATCGACATCACCAATGGCAAAACCGTTTGGCGAACTGAACGAAGTCTGTTCAACCGAAGTTACGGCACGCCGTTGATTGTGAAGAACAATACCGGACAACACGAAATCATCCTCGTTGGTTCCGGTCTGGTCACCAGTTACGACGTGTCGTCAGGCAAGCCGATCTGGTTCGTCAAAGGCACGTCGGCGGTGGCGAATCCCATGGCAGTCGTCGGCAACGGCGCGTTCAAGCACCGCCTCTTCATCGCCAGCGCCAATCCCGGCCCGAAACGGTCCTTTCAGCCGGACTTTGATGAACTGACCAAGCATCGCGACAAGAACAGTGATGGCAAAGTCATGCAAGATGAGCTGCCCTCCGGCCTGTTTGCCGCGATGTTTCCGAAATACGATCAAAACAACAACCGTATTCTGGATGCCGACGAATACAAAGCGATTCAAACCTTCATGGGTTCGTGCAGGAACGGTCTGTTTGCAATTGATCTTGTCGATGTGGAAGACAGCAAGCGAAGCACACCGGGTCTCAACCGCACGGATACGCACAAGCGTTGGTCGGTCACGCGCTCCACGCCGCGCACCGCCACGCCGATCTACCATGAAGGACATGTTTACATGATGAAGGATGGCGGCGTATTTACCAGCCTGAACGCCAAGACCGGCGAGGTGGTCAAAACCGAGCGTGTGCCCGCCAACGGCAAGTTCTTCAGCTCACCCGTCTTGGCTGATGGCAAGATTTATGTCGGCGACGATCGCGGCAAGTTCGTGGTATTCAGCGCCAAACCGGAATGGCAGCTACTCAGTCATGCGGACTTCGGTGAGCCGATCTATCCCACGCCTGCGATCACGAACGGCCGCATGTATTTGCGCTCGGAAACGAAGTTGTATTGTATTGGGATTGGGGTGGAGTGAAAACCCAGATTCATTTCCACGTGTTCTCTTTCACCGGCTTCCCGTTTGTGGTGAGAATCTGAAAGTGGTGGAAGCCGGCGTTCATGCCGTTGTACCGCCACACGACCTTCTTGTCGCGCGTGACCTCGAACAGTTTGACGGCCTTGCCCTTGGCGTGGTAGCTGGAAATCACCGTGTTGCCGTTGGGCAGACGTTGCGCGCCGCAGGCGTCGGCGAACAGGCTCTCGCCGATATCACCGTTGTCGACCTTCCACACGATCTTGCCATCGCCGTTCACTTCGATGATCCGGTTGCCGTTGGTGCAGGCGATCAGGGTGTTGCCGTCTTTCAGCCGGATGGCAGTGAAAGGCCAGTCGCGTTTGGTGCGCCCGCGATCATCGGTCGCAAACGTTTTCACGACCTTGCCGGAATTCGGGTCGTATTCCTTGACTGCAAAGTCCAGCAGGTGCGGGGCGATATAGTTGCCGTTCGGTAATAGGCGCAACATGCGCGTCTGCATGTGCGCGTTTTTCTTTTGGCATTGCAAGGCCGTCTCTTTCAACACTTCGCCTTTGCGGTTGATCACCAACGCGCGCGGCTTCGGGCCGAGCTCCGCGACCAGAAACTTACCGTCCGGTAACGGTTGCACTGTGCTGGTTTCCCGCTGTTGGCCTTGGTACGACCAGACAACCTTTTTGGTGGCGCGATCGATTTCGACCACGCCGCCGTTCGGAAATCCTTTCATCCGGTAGAGCGCGAGCAAGACGTTGCCGTTGGGCAACACCCATCCGTCGCTCGCCGGGTAATTCACTGACCATTGCACCTTACCGTCTTCGCCGACGATCACGGTTTTATTCGCTTTGCCGACGCCGAGGAACGAGTGGGTGATGGCGGCGCCATCCGCCGCACGCGCCGCCGGAGCGATGACCATGGCCAGCCAAGCAAACGCCAACAGCGGGAAGGTCAACACAGGCGTGAGGGAACGATGCATGGGAATCTGCCTCCAGGTGAAACGCAATGGTTGTGGGAGTCTTGACAGGATAAGGACGACTGTACGAACCCACAGCGTACCACAGGCTGAATGTGGTTTTTCGTCACGCTCATGTGGGAATCACCCCCTTCGTCCGACACCATCCACCTTAAAACACCGGCAACCAACCCACCCACCACGAAAGAAAACTCAACACCAACAATGTGCCTGCCGACGATGCGAACCACGCGGCTACGAAAGGCCGACGAATCATCCGCTCGCGCCCGACCCCCAACAACACCACGGTGAGCAGGGAAAGCGGCGCCATCAGCAGCATCGCGTTCACTTCCAGGTCGGACAAGTGATCGCGATAGCCGCGCACAAAGACATACGCCAAGTACAAACTGCTGCCGCCGAGCAGCATCGACGCGGCGACGACGATCACATACCACGCCCCGGCCCCCCGATGTGTCGGCGAAACCTGCAACCGATACGTTCCACCACACTCCGGGCACTTCGACCGGTTCGCCTGAATGGTCGCATACAGGTTGTAGCCGCACTTCGGGCAATCACACGCGTGCAGATTCAAACGCGAAGCAAGATCGCTTGATTTCATGACGGACTCCGGGACGCCAGGATCATGATCACGCTAGGTGAAATACCGACTCGCCTTCGATTTCAGCTCTCCCTTCACCACTTCCATCGCTTCGGATTCAAATTTCGGCTCGCTGATCACGACTTGTGCCCACCAGCGCTGGACGCGTTTGGCCGCCTCGTCGGCCTGAGCGAGCATTTCATCGCTGGGTTCGCCGAGCCATTGTTCCGCTTCCATGTCGCTTGGCCGATGATTGGATTTGATCGCCACACAATGTCCGGCGTTGCCGTGTTCAATGAACTGTTCCGGCGTGCTGACTTTGAACACCTTTTTTTGACATACCTTGCAGAACCGCACGCCTGGGCGCAAGGTCCATGACAGTTCCTCCCAGCGCATCGGACATAGATTGTCAAACGCGTTCGGGCAGTTCCAGACTTCTGAATCCAGGACGTTTTGTTCGTCAGGCATGGAAGAACTCCGGGCCAAGGTCGGCATCCATGTCAGCAGTTGAATGTCACAGAATGCGCCCGCGTTATGATAGGCGCGCATCGGCAGGAATGAATACAACACTGGGAGGTGATGCATGTCCAAATACGCTGCCCGTCCAACGCACGCTTCCGATCCGGGCGGGGTTGAATTGTCCGTGGAGAAATACAAGCGATTCGCCACGCCGTCCCGGGGTTTGCATCGATTGATCTGCAAGCTGTTGCCCGCCATCGACAGCGCTGCCCTCAAGGAATTGAACGGCCATCTGATGCTCGGCGATTCGCGCGCCGCGGTTGTCATGCGGGTCGATCCGTTGCTCACCGCCGCCTACACCGATGAATTGGATTGCGTCGCCATGTTGTGGTGGCCCGATTGGCTCGTGTCTGAAATGGACTTGACGGAAGGGCATCGGCTGTTGACCGTGAATACTTATGTACGTGAAAAAAGAATCGCGCCTGATCTCATCCCGGGCGAATACGACACCGGAAACTGGCAAAACTTCTTCCCGCTGATCGCCGACTTCCTCTCGGACGATGTCGACCGTATTGAAGCCCGCAAGGCCGAGATTGCCGACCACGAATGGGAATATTGCTGGAACATGGGCGAGCAGCACATCGCCAAGTTCGGCGGCAAAGCCCGGCGTGGTGGAGCCTACTGGCCCAGATATCCCTTCAACGACAAGCGTTACGCGCACGCTCACGACCCCAATTGGAAGGGGCTGTGGATTTGAATGCAAGCTGGTCGTGCATCATTCGGAATCCGAGTCCCGCGCGTGATCCAGCCAGTGTTCGTACCAGTCAAGGAAGGTGTAGTCATGATCGTCAGCCGGGGCGCCGTGCACGTCGGCCGCGATGTCGTTGAATGACGCGACCCATTCGCCGTCGCATTCGTCGACCACCCAGACCGTGCCGCGTTTTTCGCCGGTGACGATGAGATACGCCATCATGCCGCAGCCGTAGTTGGCGATCAGGAAGACGCCTTGCGCCAGACCGCCCCAGACTTCCTTTTCCCACGCTTCGATCGCCGCTTCGTCTTCCGGATACTCAAAGCGCGTGGTCTTCGCGTACGGGAACGGTTTTTGCAACAGTGCGGGATCGTTCGCCGCTGTCTCGATGCCGCTGAAGTACATCGTGTTGAAACTTTGCGAGAATTGATCGATCGGAAGCTTCACGCCGTCGTTGGTGTACGTGATCGACACGGTCATCGGCGCAGGTTTCACCGGCGGCAAGCGATCAGGTGTGCCGAACCGTTCCAGCCCATACCCCGGCCCCGCGCCGCCGTTGCCGATGTGCATCAAAAAAGCGCGATAATCGTCCGGCAGTTGGACGCCGAAGAACGATTCATATTCGATCAGTTCATCTTCACTGAGCGTACGACCGAGCCGGTATTGATGCATGTACGCGCCGAAGCTGGAAAACTCCGTGTCGATTGCGGTCTGATAGTCCAGCTTTTCGCGAATTCGTTGGAGTGCGACGGGATAAGGCATAGCTACGACTTCCGGTTGGAGGGTGGGCATCGTATTCCATTGCCGTTTTGACTTCGAATTGTCGTGGACGATCACCACGATTCATTCTGGAGTTGTGCGATGTATGTCAACGCATCGTCAACGGTACCCACTTGCACACCGCGTTGTCGACCTGCCTGATCCAATTCGCTTAGCAACAGCAGGTCGTCGAGCCATTCCGACACCGCCAGTCTTTTGCGGGCCCGGCTGCCAAGCGTGTGCTCACGATACGCATGAGCGTCCATGTGATGGGCGACAAGGAACATCGTACGTTCGGTGATTGCGCCTTCCAACGCACTGACGGCTGCCGCCACGTGATCGAATCGATCGATCCCCTTGCCCACGTCATGCATCAGCGCGGCCAGTAGAAACTCTTCGTCCCACGGCCGTTCCTGCACCGCAAGTTCGAACACTTGTAGGCTGTGATACAACGCGTCGCCTTCCGGATGATGTGTAGCGTTCTGCTTCACATCGGCGAGCGGCAGCAACAACAGGCGATACAGTTCAAACACGTCCATCTGATCGTCGATGCGCTCAACCGCTTCGTCCAGATCAATACCCGGATTCGTATCTAGCAGAAGTGCCTCAAGTTCCGGCAGAGTGGCCCGTTCAATCAGTTTACCGGTGATGGAACTCTTGAACGGATAGCTTACCTGATTCGCAGCGTACATAGTCAACTCGATCTCAAAGCGATCGGCGATGTGAATGTGTGTGAAGATACGCTCTTCGTTGTGCTTCACGATGCGCTTGCGCTCGACGGTGTGTTCAAGTCCTTCATCATCGAGCAGGCAGGTGACGGCACTGATGCTGTCGGTGAATAGGTGAATGTCAATGTCCGATCCTTTGCGGACGTGGCCGGTCAACACACTACCGATGAGTTTGGGGTGAAAACGTTTGAGTTTGCGCATGATGCGCAGCGCGTCGATGCGCATGTCGTTGAGCGTTTGATTTCGCCGATCACCCTCAATCAGTTCGGCATACATTTGCACCTCGTCACGGATCTCGGCGTTCGAGGGCAGGTCGTGCGGATGGAACTTGTAGTTGAGCCCCAGTTCGCGAGCCGCCTTGCGTTTGGCGGTGAAGTATTCGGATTCGTCACGGTCATACATCAATTGCGCAGCACGCCGCGCGATCTGACGACGGATTCGATGGTCTGGCATGTGAATGGTGCGCCGATTTGAAGCCCATCAATGCGGCGCTGGGCTTATGCGGCAATGGTAGCGTTCGAGGATGGGGAGTCAATGCGGTCATTGTGTGCCGTTTCGGGCTGGCGTTGATTGATTGTTTGGAATAAATTTGGTATATTGGCAAGTCATGTCTCACCGGACGGGACAACCTGAGCTATCGTCTGCGCGGCGAACGTCGTGGCAGGTATCAGAGCACGAGAATGGCAGCCTCGTGCCAAATGACGTCGTGTTTTCGAACTGTGGCTGGAGGAGGGTTAGCCCTGAGCATTCGTTGCGATGTCTGGTGACGAGGTTTGTGCGCACAGGGCTCGTCAAATCGTGTCCGGCGGACATGGCCGGACACGGTTCGGACATGGTTCCGGACATACAAACCGGCGATTTTGGGCGAAAAATGGGTTCCGGACGTCCGGACATTTTGACCGGACATGGGTTTAAGCAGTTGAAAATACAGGACTTAAATACACTTTCGGTCTTTTGCGGACACCCCCTATGTCCGGACATGCATGTTTGTGCGCGCTGGAATGTTCACGCCGGTGCGCGCCCGCACGCCTGGCATCAACGCACTATGATGGTCTTTTTGGATGACAGCAGCATGACGCACGCGACGGACACTTCGCCCTCGACCTTATCACAATCGGCCGATCAGCCCTACGCCCTGGCGCGGGAAGTGCCGGCACATCTGCATGGTCAAGTGGTGCCGATCCTGGATTTCGGATCGCAGTATGTGCAACTGATCGCCCGCCGGGTCCGTGAGGCCGGGGTGTTTTCGGTCCTCGTGCGGCCTGACATTTCGGTGGAGGAACTGGCGTCGGTGAAACCGGTGGGCGTGATTTTGTCCGGCGGGCCGAGCAGTGTGTACGAGGCGAACGCGCCGCAATGCGATCGGCGATTGTTCGAGTTGGGCGTGCCGGTGCTGGGCATCTGCTACGGTCTACATGCGGCGTGTCAACTGCTGGGCGCGAAGATTCAGCAGGCGGATGCACGGGAGTTCGGCCGGGCTCAGGTAAATATTGCCGATAGTTCCGATCTGTTGTTCGGCGTGCCGCAGTCGACGACGGTCTGGATGAGTCACGGCGATCAACTGGCGGAGGCGGATGCCGACCAGTTCGTCACACTTGCGAGCACGCCGACGTGTCCGTATGCGGCGGTGCGGCACAAGGCGCAGCCGTTCTATGGTGTGCAGTTTCATCCGGAGGTCACACACACGCCGCATGGCGTGGACATTCTCAACAACTTCCTGTTCCAGATCTGCAAAGCCAAAGACACCTGGCGGATGACTGACTTCCTTGAGATGCAGGTCAAGCAGATTCGCGAGCAGGTCGGTCGCGCCCGCGTGGTGTGCGGCCTGTCCGGCGGTGTGGATTCCTCCGTCGTCGCGGCGCTGCTCAGTAAAGCGATCGGCAAACAACTGACCTGCATCTTTGTCGATAACGGTCTGCTGCGAAAGAACGAACGGCAGTTTGTCGAACAGACGTTCCGCGACCACTTCGACATCGACCTGCGCGTCATTGATGCCGAGTCGGAGTTC
>JANQKH010000311.1 GCA_028281215.1 Phycisphaeraceae bacterium
ACGGGGATGATGCGGTTGACGATCGGCAGCCGCACGTTTTGTCCGATGTATTTGGCGCGATCGGGGTCGCCGGGGTTCACGGCTACGGCGGTGTCGCCGAGCATCGTTTCGGGGCGCGTGGTGGCGACGGTCACAAAGTCGCCGGTATTGTTGCCGTCGGCGTCCACCACAGGGTACTTCATGTACCAGAAGTGTCCGTCGATGGTCTGGTTTTCCACTTCGTCGTCAGCGAGCGCGGTTTGCGTTACGGGATCCCAATTCACCAAACGTTTGCCGCGGTAGATCAGGCCGTCTTTGAAGAGTTGAAAGAACGCTTCACGCACGGCTTTGGCGCAGGTGTCGTCCATGGTGAAGCGCTGGCGGTCCCAGTCGCACGAGCAGCCCATTTCCTTGAGCTGGTTGGTAATTCTTCCTTCGTATTCATCTTTCCAGGCTTGGACTTTTTCGATGAACTGATTGCGCCCGTCTTCGCCGTTGCGTTCCTTTTCCTTGTAGTTCACGATTGAGGGTTCGCCCGCTTCTTTGAGGCGTTTGTCCACGACGGTTTGCGTGGCGATGCCGGCGTGGTCCGTGCCGGGCATCCACATCGCGTTGTTGCCGAGCATGCGGTGGTAGCGGATGAGGATGTCCTGCAAGGTGTTGTTGAGCGCGTGACCCATGTGCAGCGCAGCCGTCACGTTGGGTGGCGGGATGACGATCGCGTAGGCTTGAGGCTTGAGGCTTGAGTCCTGAGTAGGATCGTTTGGCTCGGCGTGGAAGGCGTTGGCGGTGTCCCACTTGGCGCGGATGTCGTCTTCGATGTCAGCCGGTTTGTAGCGGGAAGCGAGTTCGGCGGATTGGGTGTCGGTCTGGGTCATAGCATGGCACCGTGAATGGGCGGTGGAATGGTCTGGTGAGTTTGGGGATTCTTGCAGATCGGCGATGTCGGATCGCCGGTGCGTTTCGCGGGGCATGGAGGCGACAGTGTGGAATCGTTGGCATCGTTTTCCCACCAGGATGGCGGGTCTTTGTGCCGCGGTGGGGGTCGGCCCCTCAGCTAACGGCGACGCGAAATGGATTCGTGATGTGAATCATCATGCATATCCTATCGGCTGAAAAACCGTCGGGTCAATCGGCCGGCGAAGCCTTTTCGTCGCGCGAAGCCCGGTCCAATGTCAAATCCGCCTCCTTGTCGTGCAGGTACAAATACATGATCCCCATCGCGTCGACGGGCCATTTCGTGTCGTTTTCGTACTCGCAGATCAGTTCGTAATCGTGGTCCTTAAACAGCTTTTTGCTGTCATCGGGCACGCGTAATTCATCCATGTGTTCAACGCCATCGCGGTCCGACCAGTCTTTGCTGTGGCTGATAAACACGTCCTCGTCGGCGGTCAGGTCGCGCAGCTTGATCCACTTCGCTTTCGGATGCAGATGAGCGGTCATGTAATGCGCGGTGGTGTCGAACGGCAGGTCAAGCTGTCGCGTAACCCGCTGGCGAAACACATGCTTGCCCGGATGAACGAACCAATGCACGGTGACCGGTCGGCCCGCGTCGTCGCGCACACTGCCCTTCGACGCCGCGACCGGACGATCCGGCGCACAGCTTTCGCACACTTTGAAGTTGAAGTTGAAACGCTTTTCAAACTCACGCGTCATTTCCACGTCGATCGGCTGCATCACGTACAACGCGCGAAGGAACAACGGTTTCATCTTCGTCTCGGCCTTCGATTGCGGCAGGTAATCGATCTGTGTGTGAAAGCGAACCCGCCTCGACTGACCGTCATGATTCAGGTTGATCGCCATGCTCAGGTAACGCATCTCTTCGCCGTTACGAACGGGGATGCCGAACCCGTCGGGAAACCGCAGGTTCAGTCGGCCCGGCACCTGCGTAAACAACCGGCGCGGCTGATGGGTGGTGTTTCTAAACGCGGCATTGTGATTCGGCGCGCCGAACGATTCATTGAGCATCAGATTGGCGTGACACATGTATTCATCGGAGACCGGCGTAAGCGTCCGTGCGTCCACGATCTGTGTCGTGATCCCACGCAACCAGAGTAGGTCGTCGTTCACCCCTTCACCCAGCGCAAACTCGGGTGTCCAACTGTGCGGACCGTGCATCGACATGAACGGCCGGTCCAGCAGGTATGCGTCCGACATCACTTCAAACGTAAGCTGCTTCCTCGGCGGAGCCGGCAGCTTTCCCGGCGGCGGATCGGGCTGCTGAGCCGGCACCACGACAAACTGATAGACGAGCAGCGTGACAATCCCCAGCCCCACGCCGATGAAAAACAGAATGAGTCGGTCTTTGGTCATGCGGTCATCGTATCCCGTTGAGGTTGAGCGCCCGCGACGACATATCGCGGCTCGCAGAGACCGGACCAATGTCCATGTCCGGACATGGGGGTACCCCAAACCCCCGGAAAACAGCCTTAAGTCATTCAATGACAATTTGTTAAGCCCATGTCCGGCCTGAATGTCCGAACGTCCGGGCCCTGTATTTCGCCCAAAAACGCAGGTTTCTGTGTCCGAAACCGTGTCCGCAACGTGTCCGGACATGTCCGACGGACACGGTTTGACGATGTCTGTGCGCACAAATGTCGCCACGAAGCACAGCGGCCGAAGCCCGGTGTCACAACCATTCCGCATCAAACACACCACTGCTATCCGCACCTGGCATCCACTATGGCGCTCTTCACGATCTCGCTTTTTCATTGATCGAGGTTGCACAGAAACCTCCGGTCAAAGACATGTCCGCGTCGATTGCGCGGGAACGGCTCATTGTACCACATATCCGAACAAAATGCGATTATGAGTTTGCGGCTCGTCCACGTGACCAAGGTGCTACTTCAGTTCCCTGATTTACGGTCGTGCACGTCGGCCTGGTTGGCGAAGGCCCGTTTCGGCCTTCACGCTTGGGTTCGGCGTCAGGGAGATTTGGGGTTTGTGCCTTGTTGGTCGAACCCGTGTTTCTTGTGCAGACGGGGCCAGAAGCCGGACCAGTATTTGTCGTAGTAGTCCAGCGCCGCAATGCGGATGTGTTCGAGTTGTTTCACTTTGGGCGACTTGGCAGGGTCAAAGTCTTTCAGGTGGCCTTGGCCGGCGCGTTTGCGTGGTGAGACAAATCGCCAGGGTTTGTCGCCCAGCACATCCTTACACAGCGCCGCCAGTTCGGGATCGTACTTTTTCAGTTGCGCGCGGGTGTGGATGTGGTTGTGGTCGTGGTCCATCGTGCGGTTGGTGTTGTACCAGCACTGGACGCCCTCGGCCCAGTATTCAGATCGGTTTCTTGCGGCGTAGCAGACCTTTGGGCCGCCGAACACAATCAGCACTTTGTCGTCTTTGGTGACTTTCACTTTGGCGTGGGTCGGTTTGCCGTTGACCAGGATGTCGCCGGCGTCGAGGCATTTGACGAGCAATGCCTTGGGTTGGTCGGGGAAGGATTGCACCAGGGCGTCGAGCAGGCTGACCGGTTTTTCGCTGGTGACCCGTCGGAATCGTTGCGCCGCTCGGCCGTCGTTCCAGATCCCGCGCGACTTGGCGTTCTCGTAGGTTTTGGTCAGGCGTTCCTGAAGGTCGCGGTCGAACCCGGCGCCGTGGATGACATGCGCGAACTCGTGGATGAGAATGCTTTCGAGGCGCATGCCGCCTTCGTATTCCAGCACGTCCTCCTCAGCGAAGAGCACGAGGTATCGGCGATTGCGTTTGGTCAGAAAGCCGCGGCTGCGCCAGTTATAAAAGTCCAGTTCCTTGCCGGTTTTCTTTGAGATGAACTGTGGCACCTGCGAGGTCAATTCATCGTGGCCGACAAGCACGCAAAGCACTTTTTCGTCACGGATGCGCTGCGCGATCTTCGGGTCGATGCTTTTCATCATGTGGTCAAACTGGTACGCCGCCTCACGATGGGCGTGGTCCGACACACGGTCCGACGTGGCAATGAGAATGTCCTGGACGCTGGTGGCTTTCTTGTAAAACTTCGTGTCCAGTTTGTATTCGGCGGCTTGGGCTTCGGTGATGGGTTTGACTTCGTAGGTCTCGGCGAAAGCGGCTGGCGCGGCCGCTTGAATGATCGTGATGCAGGTCAGCGTGAGAAGGGTCGAACGAAAGCGACGTGGCGTAGGCATATCACAGTCCTCTTGGCGGGTGGGGTAGCGATTGGAGTCGAACAGTGTACGGCGGCGGGGCTGTGGTGGAAAAGATACGCCTTGTGATCACGCGGCATGCGTCGCTTTGTGTTTTGGCGCGCCTAGAATGCCATGTCATCGCCCGCCAGTGGGGCGGGTGAGTTTCGCACTTTGAACCGGGGTATAAGCGGTGGGATACATACAGGACAACATCGAATCGGGTGAGGATGTGCTCTTTGTGACGAAGCGTCACTGGATCAATCGCGGCAGTAAGCCGGTGCTGTTCGTGATGCTTGGTGGGACGTGCCTGCTGGGCGTTTGGATACGCGAATGGGTGATTCTGCTTTATCCCGGCATGGGTTTCGTGGCGTTGGGGTTGTTGTGTTACCTCGGCTTGAAGTTGCGCGGACACGCTGCTGAGTTTGGTGTGACGACCAAACGTGTGGTGATCAAAACCGGTGTGCTGCATCGCCGAACGCTGGAGCTTATTCTTCAGAAGATCGAGTCGATCGACATCGAACAATCGATTCTCGGCCGGTTGCTGGGCTACGGCACCCTGACGATCACGGGGCTGGGCGGTTCGAGCCGGCCTTACCGGAACATTGCGCGTCCGATGGTGTTTCGCATGCATGTGCAGCGCGCCATTGAAGCATTGAAACGTCGTGTAGGACGATGAATTCACTTCGTGAAAAAGGAGCGCACGGGCACTGCTTTCCCGGTGGGTGACGCCCGCCCTACAATCCTGTTTCTTTGGAGTACGTTGCGTTGTCGGATCAGGAATCGAACATCACGATCGCCGCGCTGTATCAGTTCGCTGACCTTGGCGAAGGGTGTGACCGGCATCGATCGCTGCGCGAACCGGTGTATGACTTCATGGTAGAGCGTGACATCAAAGGGACGCTGTTGATCGCGCACGAAGGTGTGAATGGCACGGTCGCCGGGACGAGTGATGCGATTGCCGACCTGCTTGCGTTCCTGCGTAACGACGCATTGTTCGCAGGCAAGCTGGACGATCTGGAAGTGAAGTTCGCTCACGCCGAGGCGCAGCCGTTCCTGCGTTTGAAGGTGCGGTTGAAGAAAGAGATCGTCACGATGGGTGCGTTTCCATTTCTACGCGATGATGATCAACCGGACCTCCGCGTCATCGATCCAACTGAAGTGGTTGGCACGTACGTGGAACCGGAAGACTGGAACGCGTTGATTGATGATCCGGATGTCACGCTGATCGACACGCGTAACGAATACGAAGTGGCGGTCGGCACGTTCAAAAAAGCGGACGGACAAAAAGCAATCGATCCGCAGACCGACACGTTTCGTGAGTTCCCGCAGTACGTGGACGACCACCTCGACCCCGCGCAACACACAAAGGTGGCGATGTTCTGCACGGGTGGGATTCGCTGTGAGAAAGCCACGGCTTACCTCAAACAGCGCGGGTTCGAAAACGTGTATCACCTCAAAGGCGGCATTCTCAAATACCTTGAAACCATTAAAGCCAACGATTCACGTTGGGAAGGCGAGTGCTACGTGTTCGATCGTCGCGTGACGGTGGACCACAATCTTCAGCCGGGCAGCTACCGCATGTGTTACGCGTGCGGCCGTCCGGTCGGCGAAGCGGACGTGCAGCACGAACATTACGCCAAGGGTGTGTCGTGTCCGACGTGTTTTGATGAATATACGGACGAGCAGCGGGCGCGATTTGCCGAGCGGCAGAAGCAGATGGAGTTGGCGAAGGCGCGGGAGGATGTGGGGAAATAAAACCGGCGAGCGTTGAGGCTCGCCGGGTGGGGTTGGTGTTGTGGGGCTCTAACTCTTTTGTGTCAATTGTCAGTGGTCACCGCGCTGGCGGAACTGGTGTTTTTTCCAGGATTGACAGGCTCGAGCACGTCGAGGTTTTTCACGTCGATGATTTTCAGGTTCAGCGCGCGGTCAAGGCGCGTTTGGCCCTGGATGCCGACGAGTTGGCCGAGGTTGCGTTCGGTGTCGACGTTGTTCGACGGCCGTAGGTAAGCAATGGTGCGCTTGGTGGTCGGATCGACAAGTCGGAGCAAGCGGGGAAGGTTGACGCCGTCGTACACGCCGGACGTTTGCAGCAGGCCGGTCGCGTCGTACTGGGGCGCTTTGCCGATGTTGGATGCGTTGGCGTCGATGGTGATCGGTTTGATTTCCGGGTCGGCCTTGATGTTTTCCCGCGCGGCCTTGAGGGCGATCAACGTTTTGGCGAGCTCGGCGTTTTTCTTCAACTGATAGACGCGCGCTTGAAGGAAGTATTCATCCTGCGCCGACAGACTCGCATCGCCAAGGTACGCGTGGAATGCGTTCATCAGGTCGGCGATCGGTTGATCCTCCAACGGCAGCTTGAGCGCTTCGACCATCTTCGCTTCGATCGCTTGAAGTTCCTTGTTCTCGAACTTGAACGTTTGAAGCGCAGCCGGTGTCGGCACGGTGACCTTCGGTTGATCGGTCTTGCCGTTGTCGGTGGTTTCCGCAATCGAAGGCGACACCGCGTTGTTGTCGGGCTTGACGACCGGGTTCACCTGCGTCGGGTTGATCTTGTTATCTGAGTTGTGGGTATCGGTACCGAGCTTCGTGTCGTTGTTGGGCAGGTCGGCCTTGATGTCCGGCACGACAACCTTCGTATCGTCTTTGTTGGGATTGACTGGCGGGTTGGTGACATCCGTGTTGTTGACGTCGGGCTTCACCTGTGTGTTGATGTCGGTCTCGGGGTTCGCGTTGGTGACGTTGTTCGCGTTGTCGCTGTTGCCCGCATCGTTTGTGTTGTTTGTCGTATCGGGCCTGACCGGTTCGATGGGTTTCGGTGTCGGGGGCGTGACGACCGGGGTGGGGTTGGGCGTGGCCGGTTTGTCGATGACCGCTTTTTGCACGGAGCCGGGCGGCAGGTAGACGAACGCGGTCTTTTTACCTTCGAGCGTCGGGGCAATCACCTTGTAGAAGCTGCCTTCTTCACCGACGATCTTGACGACGTCGCCTTTATCGAGGTCGAGCTGGTGACAGTAGCTGTCACCGGGGCCTTCGAGGCTGGCGGCGTTGACCGGCGCGTCGTTGCGATTGACGGTGCCTTTCGTGCCGTCGCCTTGTGCGTCAACAAACGCTTTGGAGATGTAGCTGTAAACGCCTTGCGGCGCGGCGATTTTGTTCCAGCCGAAGATCACTTCATCGACCTGGACCGTCGTGCCTTTCTTGAGGCTGCCAACGATGTAAAACGTGCGGCCGGCGCCGGCGCGCACCTTCACACCGTCTTCGACGACGACACCTTTGAAGGCGCTGGCTTCGGCATAGGTGGTGGCATCGGCGCAGCACAATAGCGCGATCGCGAAAAGGGACAGGAGCATGTGTGGGGACGACTTCCGTGTCGTACGCATAACGAACCTCCATGTTCGTGAATGAGTTGTCAGACCAGAGATTAACGCGACCGCCGAGGCGGGTCAACATTCATATACGATTCATCGGAAAAATAGGCGCGCGAGCGCCATTCATTGTTGTAACAGTTGCAATAGGCAAGGCCAACGCATTCGATTTTCTCTTCCCTTGTAGGTAGGAACTCCCATCAGTGACGACGTTCGGTACGAGGCTGAAGCCCTTGTGACGATTGAGCCATGCCGCTTGGGGAGAGTCCGTCGCTGCGAAGACAGGGAGTATCGCTTCCTTACGCCGCGGCGCAGGGGTGCAGAATCAGACCATCCATTTGAAAGGCAAAGAAGAGCCTGCGCTGCAGTCGGTCTTGATGATCCGTACTTATCGGCCGGTGCAACGGACTGGGCCCAGGATGGGTGGGGCGCCCTTCCTTATTAACACCTCCGCCACGTTACAAAGCGTTTACAGGCGTTTACGACCGACATACGTAGCATTGTTGTGGTTCTTCCACTGAGTTCCATTCACCCGTGCCTGCGAGGTGCCGAATGTTTCGACGATTCCCGCTAATTCCGTGCTTCACCGCTCTGGCGATGCTGGCTTGTCTGTTGCCGACCGCGAACGGGCAGTCGGTGCGATCGGCAACGCCGGGTGTGCCCGTGCATGCACATCGCGCGCTGGCCGACAACGTCATCGTGCCGCAGTGGCGGAGCATTCATCCGCATCAACCGCGTCAGGCGCAGCAGGTCGTGATCACCAACGTGAACGTCGGCGTGGTCGTGGTCGAACAGGTCGCCACCACGACGATCGACATTCATTTGAAGAACAACTCCCGCCGACGGTTGGAATCGGAATTGATCATGCCCGTGCCGGACGGCGCGGTGGTGCGCGGGTTTACGTTCCAGGGCGCAGGCAAGGAACCGAGCGCAAAGCTGTTGCCCAAGGATCAGGCGCGGCGGATTTATGACGACATCGTTCGGCGTACCAAAGACCCCGCGCTGCTCGAATTTGTCGGCTACAACCTCGTGCGCTCCAGTGTGTTTCCCGTTGAACCCAACGGGACGCAGACGTTGCGGCTGACGTATGAAACGTTGCTCGAGGCGGACGGCTCGCGCGTGGATTACGTCCTGCCGCGCAGTGAGAAGGTGGACTACAACGTGCCATGGAACGTCGCGGTGCGCATCAAGTCGAAGAAGGCGATCTCGACGGTTTATTCTCCAAGCCACAAGATTGAAACCAAGCGCCAGGGCGCGAACATCATCACGGCGCGCATCGCCAAGGATGCCGTGCGCGATCCGGGGCCGTTCCGGTTGTCTTACCTCGTCGAAGGCAATGGCGTGACCGCGTCGATGTTCGGCTACCCCGATCCGAAAAACGGCGGCGGATACTTCCTGCTACTGGCCGGCTTGCCCGCCAAGCCCGCCGACCATGATCGCAAGAAGGGCATCAAGCGCGAGGTGACGTTGGTGCTCGACCGGTCCGGTTCGATGAACGGTGAAAAACTGGAACAGGTGCGCGAGGCGGCGCTTCAAGTCGTCGCCGGCCTCGATGACGGTGAAGCGTTTAACATCATCGTTTACAACGAGGCCGTCGAAGTGTTTTCCCCGCAGCCGGTGGTTAAGAGCGATGAAACAACCAAGGCGGCGCGCGAGTATCTCAAAGCGATCAAAGCCCGCGGCGGCACGAACATTCACGACGCCATACTTGAAGCACTCCGCCAGAAACCACGCAAAGGCATGCTGCCGATCGTGCTGTTCCTGACCGACGGCCTGCCCACGGTGGGCCAGACGTCCGAAAAGGCGATCCGTGACACCGCGCTCAAGGCCAACCGATTCGAGCGGCGTATTTTCACGTTCGGCGTCGGCACCGATGTCAACACGCCGCTGCTTGAGAAGGTCGCGTTTGAAACGCGTGCGGTCAGCACGTTTGTGATGCCCAAGGAAGACGTGGAGGTCAAGGTGTCGCAGGTGTTCAAACGGCTCGCCGGACCCGTGCTCGCCGGACCAGTGGTCACCACGATCAACGGCAAGCAAGGTGCGCCCGCGCCGGGCCGCATCATGGACATGCTGCCGACGAAACTGCCCGACCTGTTTGAAGGTGATCAACTGGTGTTGCTGGGCCGATACGTCGGCGACAAGCCTGTGAACTTCCGCATCGCCGGCAATTTCCTCGGCGAAGACAAAGCGTTTACCTTCACCTTCAAGCCGGACAAAGCGACGACGCGCAACAGTTACGTGCCGCGATTGTGGGCGAGTCGAAAGATCGCAGACCTGATCGATGAGATTCGCAACATGGGCGCCGACAGCGCGATGGCGGCGTACGGTCAGCGTCCCGGCACGCCCAATCCCAACAACCCCAAGGTCAAGGAACTGATCGATGAGATCGTCCGCCTGTCGACCGAGTTCGGCGTGCTGACCGAGTACACCGCGTTCCTCGCCCGCGAAGGTACGGACCTGTCCAAGAAAGACCTGGTGTTGCTCGAAGCACACAAGAACTTCATCGATCGCGCATGGCGCGTGCGGTCAGGCGTCGCGTCACTGAATCAGGACTTGAACAACACCATTCTCAAACAGCAAGCCTACCTCAACACCAACAACAAATACCTCGATGCCAATTTGAACACGGTCGCCTGCCAGAGCGTCCAACAGATCAACGACAAAGCGTTTTACTTCCGCAATGGCTCGTGGATCGACGCCGAGTTGTTGGCCTACGAAAAGGCTAAGCCGACGAAGGTGATTCAGTTTGGATCGAAGGAGTTCACCGACCTGGTCGCCCGTCTGGCGAAGGAAGGCCGCAATGGTTGTGTCGCGTTGCGGGGTGACGTGCTGCTGATGGTGGACAAGCAACCCGTACTGGTCAAAGCCGCGCCCGACACCGGTACCGCTCGCTCGGCTCCGAACGCCAACGCGACGCAGGAATCGAAACAGTAACAACACACCGAATTGAACGATTGAGATCCAACAAAACAGGCAACCCAAAGGGGCTCACGATGAAA
Organism: Phycisphaeraceae bacterium; assembly: GCA_028281215.1. Classification (GTDB taxonomy): domain Bacteria; phylum Planctomycetota; class Phycisphaerae; order Phycisphaerales; family Phycisphaeraceae; genus JANQKH01. The sequence continues at coordinate 10,465 of JANQKH010000311.1, forward strand.
CGACACACTGCACTGTTGGCAACCTTGGCGCTTGGCATTTTGATTGGGGCATGGGTTGTACCCCACACGGCGTCGAACGACGCGGTCGCGGCACAGTTGGTCGTGGCCGAGGAGGGCGGCATCGACAAATACAAATGGTGGGAGAACAACGGCAGCCGATTTGTATTTTTTGCCGTGTTCGAAGGGCTGTATGAAGACGGCGTGGGCGACGACGTGCTCGACGTGATCGTGCCCCTGGTCACCCCCGCGCCGACGGACGCCAACCCCGCACCCAAACCCTACCGCGACGCCGACATCAACTTCGTTTACATGTGCCCGCTGTGTCACCCGGCGTCGGAGGCGTTCCTGTTGTACGCCCGTCGGTCACCCTTCCGCGGTCAAAAAGCCACGTCCCTGGATACCTTCGGCGCGGGCCTGCCTGACGAGTTGGTCAAGAACATCAAAAGCGACAAACCGGCGGTGCGCCGCGACGCCATCCAGCACCTGATCCAACGCTGGGTGCAACGGCGGATCGAACGGACCAAACTGACCGAACGGCAACGCCTGCAACTCACGATCGAGTTGAAACTGTTGAAGAAGGCCGGCCTCGAATCCCTTGAACTGTTCAAGCGCCGCCGACCCGGAGACTACTACCGCGACCTGTACGCCGACTGGAAAACCTGCCCGACGTGCGAAGGTGGATTTGGCGCGTGCGCCGCACCGGCGCCCAAGGCCGATCCCATCAACGCCGCTCCGCCTAAACAACGATCCGACGCGAAGCCGGCCAAAATTGATTCGCCGTCCGCCAAAGCAGAACCATCAGAACAAAACAACGACAACCCCAAGTTCCAGATCATCAACGGCAAGATTGCGCCGGCCGCCATCCCACTGATCCTCGACTGAGGCGGTTGAGTTTTTGAGGCTGGTCCAGTCTCGCCGTGATTCACCAAACCCACCATCGCATTGAACCCACGCAACCCCAGGAGTGAAACCATGACACGCATCACCACTTGCCTCGCCTGTGCCTTGTTTGTCTTCGCGGCGACTGTACCGCTATCGCAAGCGGCGGACCCCGTGCAATCGGACAAAGTGATCGAAGTCAAAGCCAAGAAGGCGAAGAAGGTCAAGAAGAACCAGCGGCAGCCGTTGATTCAACTGGCGATCCTGCTCGATACCTCCAACTCCATGGACGGGTTGATCGACCAGGCGAAGACACAACTGTGGAAAATGGTCAACGAGTTCATCGCCGTCAAGCGCGACGGCATGCGGCCGCTGTTGACGGTCGCGCTGTTCGAGTATGGCAACGACGGTTTGTCCGCCAGTGAAGGACACATTCGCCGCGTGCTGCCGTTGACCGATGACCTCGACAAAGTGTCGGAAGAGTTGTTCGGTCTCAAGACCAACGGCGGCAGCGAATACTGCGGGCAGGTCATCTCCGCCGCGGTCAGCCGACTCGACTGGTCGAAACACAAGGACGACCTGAAGGTCATCATCATCGCCGGCAACGAACCGTTCACGCAAGGCAAGGTGAACTATGTTGACGCGTGCAAAAGCGCGATCAGCAAAGGCATTCAGATCAACACGATCTTCTGCGGCTCGGAAGCCGAAGGCATCAACACCAAGTGGAAAGACGGTGCGGTGCTCGCCGACGGCAGTTTCATGAACATCGACCAGAACCGCCGGCTGGTGCACATCCCGGCGCCGCAGGACAAACAACTGGCGGAACTGAACGCCCGGTTCAACCAGACATTCGTCGCTTACGGCAAGAACGCCGCCGCCGCAGTCGCCAACCAAACCGACCAGGACAACAATGCCGCCGGCATTGCCAGTGAGGTGCTCGCGCAGCGTATCGCCGCCAAGAACTCGGTGAACTATCGCAACGGTTCGTGGTGTCTCGTCGACGCCGTCTTCCAGGACAACGTTGATATCACCAAGATCAAGGTCGAGGATCTGCCGGAAAACATGAAGAAGATGAGCATGGACGAGCGCAAGGCATACGTGAAAAAGAAGAAAGCCGAGCGCGACGAGATTACCAAGCAGGTAAAGGCATTGACCGCCAAGCGCGCCAAGTACGTCACGGCTGAACGCGCCCGCCTCGCCAAGGAAAAAGGCGAAAAAACCCTCAACGACGCTGTCAGCGAAAGCCTCCGCAAGCAGGCGGAAGCGAAAAACTTCCACTTTGAGAAGTGATAGAGATAGACAGGCGC
>JANQKH010000329.1 GCA_028281215.1 Phycisphaeraceae bacterium
CGCCAGCTTTGACGACAGTACAACGCGCGACGTAACAGCGTGGACCTCATGGCATGCAGATGATTCGGCTGCCGTCGCCATCAACAAGCAAAACATTGCAACCGTGAAACGGCCGGGTCTGCATACGATCACAGCCAGGTATCTCCATCGTATTGTCGCCGTTCAGTTAATTGTGCCGGTCGGGCAACAACCTGTCCGCAACACGAACGTGCAAGGTGGCAACCTGATTGATGACGAAGTGAACGCCACCCTCACCACGCTTCGTCTGCCCGCATCACCGCTGGCGAACGACGCCACTTTCATTCGCCGCGCCACGCTGAGCCTGACCGGACGCCTGCCCACACCAACCCATGTGCGCGCATTCCTTCACGACAAAGCCAACAACAAGCGTGATCGTTTGATCGACGAGTTACTCGGCAGTGACGATTTCACGGACTACTGGACATATCGCCTGGCTAATCTGTTTCGCGTGAACACCAAAGCGTTGCAGCCCCAGGGCGCGAAAGCGTTTCATCAATGGTTACGCCGTCAGGTTCAATCAAACACAGGTTGGGACGACATCGCCCGCGCGATGCTCGTGACCAACGGAGACAGTTACTCCAATGGGGCTGCGAATTACATGCGCGTAGCCGGCGACCCGTTGCTTCAAGCAGAATTCGTCAGTGAATCACTCATGGGCGTGCGCCTGCGTTGCGCCAATTGCCACAACCATCCACTCGATCACTGGACGCAGAACGATTATCACGGACTGGCCGCCATCTTCGCCCGCGTGGATCGCGGTCGCATGGTGCAACCCAATCCGCGCGGACAGGTAACCCATCCCGCCACGGGCCGCCCTGCTCTGTTGCGCATTCCCGGATCACAAACCCTCAAGCCGGACGATACCAACGAACGAAAAGCTCTGGCGGATTGGCTGGTTCATCCCGACAATCCCTATTTCGCTAAGGCGTTTGTCAATCGCACGTGGCGGCACATGATGGGGCGGGGCCTGGTCGAACCGGTGGACGATCTTCGGAGCACGAATCCGGCAACGCATCCGCGTTTGCTTGCCACGTTGACCGAATCGTTCGTCAAGAACGAATACGACTTGCGCGCGTTACTTCGATCGATCGCTCAGTCACATACCTACCAGCGCAGCAGCCGACCCACGGCGGGTTATCCGCCGGACCGGCGATTCTATTCGCACGCGATTGAGCAGTCGCTGTCGCCAGAAGTGATGGCGGACGCCATCGCCGACGCGACCGGTTCGCCCTTGGAATTCAAAGGGTTTGATAAGGGTACGCGTGCGGTGCAGTTGTTCGATTCGCGCACACCTTCAGTTCCGCTGGATATTTTGGGACGATGTGATCGAATGCAGTCGTGCGAATCAACGATGACTCAGACCGGTGGTCTCGATCAGCAATTGCACCTGATCAACGGGAAACTGCTCAATGCCCGGCTTCGTGACCCTTCGGGCCGCCTCCAAAAACTGTTCAAAGCCGGCGTCAACGATGGGCAACTGGTTGAATCGTTGTACCTGGCCACCTTGAGTCGCCCGCCTGCCAAAGCTGAACGGTTGTTCTGGCGGAAACAGTTTGATTCGGTAAAAGCGGAAGAAAGACAAGCCGTCGCGGAAGATTTGTTCTGGGCGCTGTTGAGCAGCCGCGCCTTTGGCGCCAACCATTGAATGAGGATCATCATGAATCCCAATCCCATGCGACGATGCGACGGCGTCCTCCGCCGCGACATGCTGCGCGTTGGCGCGTTGACCACCTTCGGTCTTGGTTTGACCGATTGGTTTCGCTACGCCGCCGAAGGAAACACAAAGAAGGCTGCGCCTTCGCGCTGCATCCTAATCTGGCTGGACGGCGGCCCCAGTCACTTGGATACGTTTGACCTGAAACCTGAAGCACCGCGCGAAGTGCGCGGGCCCTTTGATCCGATCAAAACGTCGGTCAAAGGTATTCACATCAGCGAGTATCTACCGCGCATCGCCAAGCAGATGAACAAGCTGGCGATCATTCGTTCGATGACATCCACGCTTGGCGAACACAACTTCGCCAGCCATTACCTGCTGACCGGCTACAAACCGACACCGGC
>JANQKH010000374.1 GCA_028281215.1 Phycisphaeraceae bacterium
GGTGGTCCGGTTGCTCAGCCAGCACTTTTGCCAATCTTCCGGGCCGACCCAGACGCTGCCCCAGATACCGGGCAATCGGTTCTTGTGTTCGACGACAAAGTTGTTCGTGCCGCGGCCAATCTGTGAGAGATTGGACATGCAGACGACCATTCGCGCCTCTTCGCGGGCGGCGCCGAAGGAGGGCAGCAGAATCGAGATGATGATGACGATCAAGGCAATGACCGCCAGCACTTCCGGCACGGTAAATCCCTTCGGTGGAGTCCGCATGACGGTATTGGAGGGCGGGGGTGGGCCCGAGTCAAGCGATTATTGGCGGAATAGATAAAAACCCTGATTGATGGGGTTGCCAAAGGCTTTTGGGCGGCATTTGAGAGCATCAGACGTGTAACATGGCAGCCCAGTCGAGTGGGGCGTCCTTGTCGATTCGCGGTAGGTCGACGCGCATGGCGTCGGGGTATTTCTGGCTGGCGCCGCAATTGAAAATCACTGTGCGTTCGTTTGGTTTGATCCAGCCGGATTCCACGAGCATCTGCGTCGCGCCGACGCACGCGGCCGATTCCGGGCCGACGCTGATCCCTTCGCTGCCGGCCGCGTCGTGCATCCATTGCCGGATACATGTTTCATCGACCGCGATCGCGCAGCCTCCGCTTTCGCGCACGGCATCCAGGATCATGAAGTCTCCCACGGCCGCGGGCACGCGCAGTCCGCTTGCAATGGTCGCCGCATTATCGAATGGTTGCGCGAATCGCTCGCCGGCATCGAAGGCGCGGACGATCGGGCAGCAGCCGTCCGACTGCACGGCCACCATGCGAGGCCGCTTGTCATTCGCCAACCAACCCAACGCATCAAGTTCGGCGAACGCTTTCCACATGCCGATCAGTCCCGTGCCGCCGCCAGTCGGGTAGAGAATCACGTCCGGCAATTCCCAGTTGAACTGCTCGGCCAACTCCAGGCCCATCGTTTTCTTGCCTTCGATGCGGTAGGGTTCCTTGAGCGTGGAGATGTCGAACCAGCCCATGGTGTCTTTGCCTTCGCGGACGATGCGGCCGCAGTCCGTGATCAGGCCGTTGACGAGAAACACTTTCGCGCCGGCGAGTGCCGCTTCGTACATGTTGATCGCCGGCGTGTCGTCGGGCATGAAAACAAATGCTTCCATGCCCGCTCGCGCTGCATAAGCTGCCATCGCGCCGCCGGCGTTGCCGGCGGTGGGAATTGCGACTCGTGTGACGCCCAACTCTTTCGCCATTGTGATCGCCGCGGCTTGTCCGCGCGATTTGAAACTGCCGGTCGGCAACTGCGATTCATCTTTGATCCACAGATCGTTCAAGCCGAACTTGGTGCCGAGCCGCGCCGCCGGCAACAACGGCGACATGCCTTCGCCCAAGGTCACAATGTTCGCATTATCGCGCGGCGGCAACAGTTCGCGATACCGCCACATCGTCGGCTTACGGTCGCGCAGTTTGTCTTGGGTCAACACCTTGCCGACCGCATCAAGGTCATACCGCACCCAGAGCGGACGATCGTTGTGCATTGTCTGCAAGGTATGCGCAGGCAGTTGGGTGCCGTCGATGGCGCTTTCGAGATGCGTCACAAAACTGGCCATGACCACGTCTCGCGCTGGGGTTGGCGAACAGGCGGGCGGATCAACCCTTGTTCCACATCGTCCCGCCGTACACCGCGCCGTCGCCCAGATCGTCGGCGATGCGGACCAGCTGGTTGTACTTGGCGTTGCGGGCGGAGCGGCATGGAGCGCCGGTTTTGATCTGGCCGCAGCTGGTGGCGACGGCGATGTCGGCGATGGTCGCGTCTTCGGTTTCGCCGCTGCGGTGGCTGAGCACAGCCGTGTACTTGTTGCGGATTGCCATGTTCACGGCGTCGAACGTTTCGCTGAGCGTGCCGATCTGGTTGACCTTGACGAGGATCGAGTTGGCGGTCCCGGTGTCGATGCCTTTCTTGAGGAAGGCTGGATTGGTGACGAACAGGTCATCGCCAACGAGTTGGACTTTGTCGCCGATGGCATCGGTGAGTTGCTTCCAGCCGTCCCAGTCGTTTTCCGCGAGGCCGTCTTCGATCGAGCGGATCGGGTACTTGCCGCACCACTCTTTCCAGATCGCGACAAGGACGCTGCTGGAGATGACTTCCTGCGGGTTGCTGGAGAAGAAGCAGTAGCCTTCCTTGCCGTGTTGTTCCTGTGCTTCGTTCCACAGTTCACTGGTAGCGGGATCGAGCGCGACGAAGATTTGTTCGCCCCACGTGTAGCGTGTTTGGCCGACGGCTTCTTCGATGATCTGGAGCGCCTCTTCGTTGGACTTCAGGTCAGGCGCGAAGCCGCCTTCGTCGCCGACGGCGGTGGACAAACCCTTGTCGTGCAGCACGCCTTTGAGTTTGTGATAAATCTCCACGCCGGCCTGCATCGCGTCAGCGAAGTTGTCGAAGCCCCACGGTTGGATCATGAACTCCTGGAAGTCGACGGTGTTATCCGCGTGCTTGCCGCCGTTGAGGATATTCATCATCGGTACCGGCAGGGTCTTTGCGGCGCTGCCGCCGAGGTAGCGGTAGAGTGGTTGGCCGGTAGACTCTGCAGCCGCGTGAGCGACGGCCATTGACACGCCCAGAATCGCATTGGCACCGAGTTTGCCTTTGTTCGGCGTACCGTCGAGACCGATCATGATGCGGTCGATCTCTTCCTGATCGGTTGCGTCGAGGCCGAACAATTCGTCGGCGATGGTTTCCACGTTGGCGACGGCCTGCCGCACGCTCTTGCCAAGGTAGTAATCCTTGTCACCGTCGCGGAGTTCGACGGCTTCGTTTTCACCGGTCGACGCACCGGAAGGCACAGCCGCCCGGCCTGCGGCGCCGTCGTCGAGTTGGACTTCGACTTCGACGGTGGGGTTGCCTCGGCTGTCGAGAATCTGTCGGCCATAGATCGTACGGATCGTGCTCATCGTGTATTCCTTTCCGCTCGGTGTCGTGTTTATTCAGGTTTTGCAAGGGAAATCAGAAGGTCTTGCGGGGCGGAGAGGATAGCAGAACGCGGCTTCGTATGCTATGTGTTGATGGATGCCTGGAGACGTCCAGTAGGAACACCGAGCCAGGTGAGGCGGCTTGAGAACACCGAGTGGGATGGGGGATGGAGTAAAGTGATGCGACGCCGACGCAACGATATTGCACGATTGAGTTCGCCTCGGCTGGTCGACTTCTTCTTTCCAACTTTTCCCTTGCTCCCTTACTTCTCACAAGCCTCGCACCCTCTTGGTGTACGCGGTGTTCCAACCAGCGCGACCCGGTGTCACCCCCATCATCCATCACCGCGGGTCTTGCAGCAGGCGTTGTTGGTAAGGCGGGATGTGTTCGCCACACTCGGGGCAGGTGCCGGTACTGTTCATCGAGAGGTCGTACTTGCAGCGATGGCAGGCGGTCGGTTGCAGTTCGTGAAAGAACAACCGCCACGTGGTCCACGCGCCCACTACGAACGCAAGCCCGTTGCAGATGAACATCGCCAAGTCTGGCCCGGCTAACAGTTCGCGGTCGAGACACCAATCCACGATGGGAAGTGAGAGCATCCATGACAATGGCACGGCCACGATCCCGCCGAGGATCATCGTCACCACCCGAACGCGCCATTGCTTGCGATGAAATTGGCGGAGATGGAATCGGTCCGTGGGCATGATGATGGGGCTTCGCTCTTGCGAGGGAGCGGTTTGGGATCGAAGGCGAGGCTGACTGTAAACGTAGTTTAGCACGGAGTGGAGGCGTGCAGTGAATCCAGATCTTCGTCGCGGACTTCTCAGGTCCGGCTCCGGGTTGCGGTCGTCACTCGCCTCTCAGACTTGCTTTTTCTACTTTCCTGCTTTCCTGTGAGGATTCCCCACGGCAATCACACCGGACTCGGCACGGTTTCGAGAATCTGTTGCATTGTGCGGTGCGTGGCGATGCCGTCCGCGTCGTGCATGTAGTTCTTGCTGATTACACGATGGGCGAAAACCGGCACGACGTTGGACACCACATCATCCGGCACAACGTAATCGCGCTTGTGCATCATCGCGGTCGCTTTGGCGGCTTGCGTGAGCGCGAGGGTGCCGCGCGGCGAGACGCCGATTTGCAACTGATCGCTTTCGCGCGTGGCGTTGGCGATCTTCACAATGTATTCGGTCAGCGTCGGATCGATCTTGATGTCGTTGACCTGCGTTTGCAGTTCGACCAAGTCGGCTGCGGTCATGACCGGCTTGATGTCGTGCAGCACGTTGCGTGAAGGGTTAAGCGTGAGAATGCGAGATTCGTCGTCCGGGCTGGGATAACCGAGGTGCAATCGCATGAGGAAGCGGTCGAGTTGGCTCTCCGGCAGAAAATACGTGCCTTCAAACTCGAACGGGTTTTGCGTCGCGATAACAATGAACGGTTCGAGCAGTTTGCGCGTGTGGCCGTCGATCGACACCTGTCCTTCGTTCATCGCTTCGAGCAACGCACTTTGCGTGCGAGGCGTCGTGCGGTTGACCTCATCCGCTAACACAATGTTCGAGAAGATCGGGCCAGGCTTGAACTCAAACTCGTTCTTCTGCTGATCCCACACCGTTACACCCAACACATCACTGGGCAGCATGTCCGGCGTCAGTTGCATGCGCGTGATCGAAGCGTCCAGACTTCGGGCGAGCGCGGTGGCGAGCATGGTTTTGCCGACGCCGGGCACGTCTTCGATGAGCACATGCCCGCGCGCCAGTAGGCAGACGATGAGCTTGTCGATGGCAGACTGGTTGCCCAGGTAAACCTTCTGGATGTTCGCGCGCAGCGATTCAAGGCGGTGCATGGCAGGAAGTTTAGCCGATGCACAGGAGGAGCATCACGGTGGAAGCCCGTGCCTTTGAGGCGTACGTGCACATCTTGATAATCACAGCCGTGCAAAGCGATATCATTTCGAAGAGCAAAGCTCCTTTTGGTCAGGTTCTGCCCAAGTCCTTCCTCTCCGTTGGTTTGTTGGACGATATGGCGGCCGGTGATGCAGGGTTGGCCTGCTCCGTGCGGATTCCCGCTTTTTCGACCAGTGAAGTCGAGTATTTGCGGTTATTTACAGACGATCTTACGTATTTGGCCGACAACGATTACAATGTTTGGACGAGAATGCCTGTGAAATCAGGCGAATGGCTATGTTATTCGTCCATAATTTGACGATGGCAAAGATGAGCTGATCGCACAAAGCCGACAGCTAGTAACCAAGGAACACACCATGATCATCCTTCCCGGTCATCACGGCAAAGACCTTTGCGACAAAGGCCTCGCGCCTTCCCGACGTGACATCGTTCGCGCCGGCGGCGCGGGCATGCTCGGTTTCAGCCTCGGCACGCTGTTCAACCTTCAGGCGCAGGCCAAAGCAAAAGGCAAAGTCGGTGGCCCCGGTTGGGGCAAGGCCAAGAGTGTCATCCTCTGCTATCTCCAGGGTGGCCCCTCGCACATCGACCTTTGGGATCCCAAGGAAAACGTGCCCGCCAATGTGCAGAGCGTTTTCAAGAACATCAAGACCAAAACGCCCGGCTTGAAGTTCACAGAAGTGCTGCCCAACCTTGCCAACGTCACCGACAAGGTCACCATGCTGCACGCGATGAGCTACACCCCCAACGGCCTGTTCAATCACACCGCCGCGATTTATCAAATGATGACCGGCTACACGACCGACAAGGTCAGCCCGTCCGGACAACTCGAGCCGCCGAGCCCGAAGGACTTCCCAAACTTCGGCTCCAACATCGTGAAGATGAAGCCGCCAACCGAACCGATGCTGCCGTTCGTCATGCTGCCGCGTCCGTTGCAGGAAAGCAACGTGGTCGGCAAGGGCGGTACCGCCGGTTTCCTTGGTAAAGCGTACGACCCTTACACGCTCTATCCGTCCGGCGGCGACATGGATATGAAGCTGATGGACAAGATTCGTGTCGATGACCTGAAGCTTCGGCCGGAGGTTTTCGCCAAGCGGTTGCAACGCCGCGCGAGCATGAAGAAAGCGCTCGACAAGTTGATGCCGGACATCGAAAAGGCTGTATCGGAACACAAGATCAACGCGCACTACGACCGCGCGTTGCAACTGATTATTTCGCAGAAAGCGCGCGAAGCGTTTGAACTGCATCGTGAATCCAAAGAGACACGCGACATGTACGGCGCCACGCACTTCGGCCAATCCTGCCTGCTCGCCCGGCGACTCGTTGAAGCCGGCACGCGCGTCGTCGAAGTCATTTGGCCGAAGGTCGCCAACAGTGACAACCACTCGTGGGACCACCACAAGGGCCTGAGCAAACGCATGAAAACGCAGTCCGGTCCGATGCTCGACAAGGGCTTGTCCGGTCTGATCACCGACCTTGACCGCAAAGGCATGCTCGACGAAACGCTCGTCGTCGCCGTCGGCGAGTTCGGTCGCAGTCCGCAACGCGGCGTGTCCACCAGTGGCAACGGCAACAGCGACGACGGTCGCGACCACTGGCCCTACTGCTACACCGCGCTCATCGCCGGCGCCGGCATCAAGAAGGGTTATGTACACGGCAAGTCCGACAAGACCGCCTCGTCGCCCGTTGAAGGCGCCGTCCATCCGTCGCAACTGTTGGCGACGATCTACCACGCCGTGGGCATTGACCCGCAGTCCATCGTCTTCAACCACCTGAACCAGCCCCGTGAACTGGTCAAGGGTGAAGCGGTGACGGAATTGTTTGCCTGAGTCGAACATGCCAATCAAAAACGACAAGCACCAGTTGAAAAGCTGGTGCTTTTTCTTTACTTGTTTCTTCTGATTCGTCCCTTAAACTCTGTCGTCCCCTTCTGATTCCGAAATGGGGGACGCGTTTCCATTCGGGAAAGTCCGTGTTGGGCAAACTGCGTTTCGTGTGAAAGGTTCCGTTGCATGTCTGATTCGTCCAACGATCGTGACGTCACCGCTGCGCATCCAAGTGATATCCAGTCGGCGCCGACCACGCTGGGCAGCACATTGCTCCGGCTTGGGCCGGGCATGATCATCGCCGGTTCGATTGTCGGGTCGGGTGAGTTGATTGCCACGACGAAAGTTGGCGCGGTGGCCGGTTTTTCATTGCTCTGGTTAATCATTCTCGGCTGCGTGATCAAAGTATTCGCACAGGTAGAGTTTGGGCGATACACCGTCACGCATGGTGAAACCGCGCTGCACGCGATGGACAGCCTGCCCGGTCCGCGGCATCGCGCACATGTGTTCACCTGGTTCTGGTTGATCGTGACCGTGTTAGTGCTTTCACAGCAAGGCGGCATCGTCGGCGCGATCGGGCAGTCGTTGAGCATCAGCAAGCCGTTGACGGCTGTGGGCGAACAGTACAACGAACTTCAGGACCAGCGCATCGGCAGTTATGTCAAGATCGGCATGCTTCGTCGGCAGGGCGTGAAGGAGGGCGACCCGCGCATCGGGGAACTCAACACCGCCATCGTCGCCGCCGAGGCCAAGCTTGACGCCATCGGTGAACCCAACGATCCCTACATCTGGGGCGGGATCGTGTCGGTCGGCACGGCGGTGCTCCTTTTCTTCGGCCGATACGGATTGATCCAGGCGCTATCCACAGTTTTCGTGGGCATCTTCACGTTGATGACCGTAATCACCGTGGTCATCCTGCAAACCAAACCGGAGTGGCGGGTGACCTTTTCGGAGTTGGGAGAAGGCCTGAGTTTCGGCGTGCCGGAAAAACAACCGGACAAGGATCATCCGATTGCGGTAGCGCTGATGGCGTACGGCATTATCGGCGTCGGCGCGATCGAACTGTTGCAGTATCCCTACTGGTGCCTGGAAAAAGGATACGCCAGATCAACCGGCCCCAACGACGGCAGCGCGGCGTGGAAACAACGCGCCGCCGGCTGGATGCGCGTCATGCGCATGGACGCCTGGCTTTCCATGGTGGTCTACACCTTCGCCACCGTCGCGTTCTTCCTGCTCGGCGCCTCGGTGCTCGGGCGGACCGGGCTCGACCCGGAAAAGGGCGGCATGGTGCGCACCCTCGCGGAGATGTACGTGCCGGTGTTCGGCGGCGAATGGGCGACGTGGATTTTCCTCTTCGGCGCAATCTCCGTGCTGTATTCCACCTTCTTCGTCGCCGCCGCTGGTAACGCGCGCATGCTTGC
>JANQKH010000424.1 GCA_028281215.1 Phycisphaeraceae bacterium
GCCGGTGGGCGTTACCCACCACCGTGTCCTGTCGTGTTCGGACTTTCCTCGTGAATGCTCGCACCAGCCATCCACGCGATCGCCTCGATCACGCCACGAATGAATCATACGCCGGATTGCCCGGCGATGTTGCACGCGCCACAATGTCCCCTGTCGACACATCACTCCAACTTTCCATCACTCTGCTCCCTCAACATACTTGATCACAATCCCGCTGTTTCCCGCTTTCTGGTCGTACGCCGAGAACACCTCGCCCCAATCAAACTTTCGCGCTTCGCCGATGCACGCGGCCAGCCACGCATCGTGCGAATCCTTTCTCGCCATTTCTTTTTCCATCGAATGGTCCTCCCATGACGTGCCGAACTTCGGGTCGCTGTGGCAGAGTTCGACCGACCGCAGCGTTTGCTCGTGGAAGAAAAGCACGACGATCAGATCGATGCCGTTCGACGGCGCGACTTCCGCCAGCCGCCACGAATGCCAGGGTTCATTGGTCACCCAATGTTCCGCCGCTGCACCCCATGTGGTCGCGAGAAACGCATCGCGGGTCAGCGTCGGCGAGATCGTCACGCCGATGGATTCAAACGCAAGTTGGCCGTTCGCGGCGTCCAGCATGATTCACTTGTTCCTCTTCCGCTTGGCTTTGGGCACGGCCGGCCAGTAGCGCGATTCGCTTCGTTCGTCGGCCATTACCTGTTCGATTCTCTTCACCACGTCGGCATGCTTGCCCGCCACGTCCCGCGTCTCGCCCGGGTCGGACGACAGATCAAAAAGTTTCAGCGGCTCGGCTGTGCCGAAGCGGATGCCCTTCCAGTCGCCCATGCGCACGGCCTGTTGAAACGGGCTGTGAATCTCGAAATACATTGGTGGTCGCGGCGCCTGCTTTCGCCCGAGCAACGTCGGCAGAACCGAACGGCTGTCCGTCCGTGACACATGCGTTGCCTCCACACCCGCTAACGCGCACGCCGTGGCGAAAAAGTCCACGTGCCCCCACACATAATCACTCACCTTGCCCGCCGGCACCTTCCCCGGCCAGCGCACGATCATCGGACATCGCAACCCGCCTTCCCACAGTTGCCGCTTGATCCCGCGGAACGGCTTGTTGCTGTTGAACTGTTTAAGAAACTGATGGTTCGGTCCGTTGTCCGACGTGTAAAACACAATGGTGCGGTCATCGATTTTCAACTGTTTGAGCAGCGCCATCATCTCGCCGATGTCGCCATCCATGCGCGTGATCATCGCCGCGTAGTTTTTGTCCACCTGTTTCCAAGGCTTGTTGGTGTACGGCGCATCGCTCGGCACCACGTACTTGCCGTGCGGGGGTGTGTAAGGCAGATAAAGAAAGAACGGCTTGTCCTTGTATCGGCGAATGAAATCCAACGCCGCGTCGGCGATCAGGTCGTGTGAATACTGCGTCTTCTTTCCATTGAGATTGCCGAGCAACGGTTCCATTTTGCTGTCGCGCCACAACTCGTGCGTGTAAAACGTGTGTGCATGAACCTGATCGAGATAGCCATAAAAATGATCAAAGCCATGCTTCGAAGGCACACCCGTTGTTCCCGGATTCCCCAACCCCCATTTACCGAACCCGCCGGTCACGTAGCCCGCCTTTTTCAAAACCGATGCAATGGTGACGTCCTCTTTCGCCAATGGGACAAGCGGCCGACCTTTGAAATCCTTGTGGTTAGCCTTGGCGGTATTGTCCCGCCGCCGCGCATGCCCCGGATGCATGCCCGTCATCAACACACACCGTGTCGGCGCACACACCGCCGAGCCGGAGTAGCAATCGGTGAACCGCATCCCTTCCCGGGCAAGCCGATCCATGTGCGGCGTCTTGATGTGCTTCGACCCGTAACAACCCAGGTCGGCATAACCCTGATCATCCGCCATGATGAAAATAATGTTCGGCCGCGCGGCAGTGCCGGCCTGTGTCGCGCCATCTTGCTCCGCTTCCGCAGGCAGTCCACACCATCCCAGGAATAACAAAAGAGCGATCAGTAGGCAGTGACGTGTCATCAGATTCCTCGCAGAAGAACAGGATTCGAAACGAGCCGCGATTCTAACGCCCGGGGAATCCGCATCGCTTGCGAGCCGCCGCGTATCGCGACGGACATCGCCCCGTGCCTCGCGACAGACCCCTATCGACACGTCGCAGCTCGCTGGGGCGCGATCGCGCACAATCATCGAACAATCCGCGCGCACAAGTG
>JANQKH010000448.1 GCA_028281215.1 Phycisphaeraceae bacterium
CCGGGGACGTCCGGTTACGACGCGCTGGAAACCGGGCTGTCTGCGTTGTTTGCGTCGCATGCCGATTCAGGCCAAGTGCGATTCGAATATGAAACTGAAGTTTACCTCGGCGTCATTGCTTGAGATTCGCCGGTGGACCTGCTTTAATACAACGGACGGCGAGCGGCACGACCCGCCACCACCCTCTGGGGAATGCAGTTGGCAGAATTGGAAACGCCACTTCAACTGAATGCAACACGGGTCATCGAAACGATCGACCAGTTGCATCGCCGTATCAAAGAACGGTTCCCCGAATCGGGATTGTCGGAGATTGCCGCCAGGCTGAGCGTCATTTCAAAGTCCGCCGTTGAAGAGACCGAGCAAATCAAGCAGGTCAACATGCCCTTGCGCATCGGCATCGCCGCCATGCTGGTGTTGATGGCTGTGGTCGTCGTGTTGCTTGTTAAGAAATTCCGCTTCAGTGAAACCACAGCATGGACTATGTTGGAAGGTATCGACGCGGGCATCAGCAGCATGGTTTTTCTGGGCGCGACGGCTCTCTTTTTGATTAGTCTTGAAAGCCGCATCAAACGGCGCAAAACGTTGAACGCCGTTGAACGGCTCCGCGAACTGGCGCACATCGTCGACATGCATCAACTGACCAAAGATCCGGAGCGCTTGTGCCGCACGCATCGGCCGACCGAGTCTTCGCCGATTCAATCGATGACGCCGTACGAACTCGGCCGCTATCTCGACTACTGCGCCGAAATGCTCTCCCTCATCGGCAAAGTGGTGATGATCTACGGTCAGGATGCAAGCGATTCGGTGGTGCTCAGTTCGGTGGACGCTATTGAAAGCCTCACCACGAGTCTGAGTCGAAAAATCTGGCAGAAGATCATGTTGCTTGATCAGATTGTGCCGCGCGAGCGCCGGGTATTGGGTGAATCGCCCCTTGCCGAGGCGCCGGAATCTGCGGACGCGACGGCTGATGAATCGACCGAGTGACGGTCAACCACAAACCAATTGCGAGGGAACTGGGCGGCGGGTATCGTTGCGCCGACATTCGTTCTTCCCGGCACACATCCGGAGTTCATCATGGGGCAGATTCTCGAGCCGCTTGAACCACTCAAGAACGAAGATATGCCGCCGAAGCTCGGCCCGAACTGGAAGCTTTGGGGGCCCGGCGCGATTCTCGTTGGACTGTCGATCGGCGCCGGTGAAATCATCATCTGGCCTCGCATTGTGGCCGAGTTCGGCGCTTCGATGGTGTGGGCCGCGGTGGTCGGTGTCTTTCTGCAGATGTGGATCAACTTCGAGGTCGGCCGCTGGACGATCGCGACCGGCGAGACCGTGTTCACTGGATACAGCCGCGTGTGGCGTGGGTTCGGGTTGGTGTTCATTCTGTTCACGATTCTCGGTTGGCTCGCCCCGGGATGGGGACGCGCATCGGGGTCGGCGTTGAAGGCGCTGCTCGTCGGGCCTGATGGCTGGGGCAGCGACACGTTTTGGACGGTCATCACATTCGTCGGCGCGGCGCTGGTGTTGTTCGGGCCGAAGCTGATTTACAAATCGGTCGAGCGCACAGTCGAAGTGCTGGTGATTCTGATCACCGCCGGTTTGATCCTTGTGGCGGTGGTGGTCGGCAGCGCACAGGACTGGGGCGATCTTGGCAAAGGCATGGTCAACTTCGGGCATTTTGAGTCGGCCGGCAAACGTCGCCTGCTCACGCCGGAGGTCACGCAGGCCGTCAATGTGGAAGAGACGTTGAATGCAAACCAGTTCCCCGACGTCGTGCGCGTCGGCATGGAAAACACGTTGGACCTTTCCGATGATCAGAAGGCCGGCTTGAAAGGAAAGGTGACCGTCGCGCCACGAACCGAAGGCGAAGGCTGGGTCATCACCGCGGGGCCGGACGAGTATGAGCTTTACCTACTTCATGGCGGACTGGTCGCCGTGACACCGCCGCTGTCGGTCAAAGCATTGTTCATTGCGCTGGTGTTTGCCGGCGCGGGTGGGACGGCGAATCTGTTCTACACGTTTTACCTGCGCGACAAACACATCGGTATGGGCGCGAAGATGCCGTCGATGCAAAATCCCCTGCGCGGCCGCGCCGAAGCCGTGCCCGCGACTGGATTCCGGTTCAACGAAACGGATGAAAACATCGGCCGATTCCGCGCATGGTGGCGATTCATCCGGCAGGACCAGATGTTGTTCTTCTGGGGGCTCAATTCAATCACGATGTTGCTGTTCATCTTCGGTGCGCTGGCGGTGCTGCACCCGGACGGCAATGTGCCGGGCAAGGGTTCACTGATCTGGGACGAGGCGGAAGTTCTCGGCCAACAGTGGGGCACAGCCGGGCGGTACATCTTCCTCATCGTCGGCATGGCGACGTTGTTCACCACGCAACTGACGCTGATCGACGGCTCGGCGCGCACCATCGCCGACATCGTTTACACCAACGTCAAGACTGCACAGAAGCGAGACGTCGGTTGGTGGTACTTTGTCATTGCGATCTCATGGATGGTGCTCGCGTGCCTGATCACGCTGGTGATGGAACAGCAAGGCGTGACTGACCTCGGTTTTCTTTTCAGTGCCGCGTACATGGGCGGCTTCGCAATGGCAGTGTATGTGCCTTTGACGTTGTACCTGAACCTCAAACACCTGCCGAAGTCCGCCAAGCCGGGACCGGTCAGCCTGGTGATGATGATCATCGCGTCCTGCGTGTACGTGGGATTCGCGGTTGCGTGTATTCTTTGGGAGTTCGGCATCCTCAAAGAAGGTTAATTCACGCGAACGATGAACACGGGAGTCGTCGCCATGAAACCGATTCATATTGCTTTGTTTGCGATCGTGTTCTTGTGCAGCGTGTCGCGCGCGGGGCATGCAGCCACTGCGTCGGTCAAGGATTCAAACAAGACGGTGTCGTTGCAATGGAAAGACCAAACGCCGTTGCTGCACGTCGAGCAGACGGCCGACGTGTGGGGCTGGACGATCAAAATGATCGGGCAGGATGAACGGCGGATGGTGGGCATCTGCCGCGAGGCGATCTGTATTCCCGTCGCGCTCAAAAGCGCGA
Organism: Phycisphaeraceae bacterium; assembly: GCA_028281215.1. Classification (GTDB taxonomy): domain Bacteria; phylum Planctomycetota; class Phycisphaerae; order Phycisphaerales; family Phycisphaeraceae; genus JANQKH01. The sequence goes on from JANQKH010000448.1 coordinate 3,056, forward strand.
AGCACGGTGTGTTTAAGGATGCACTTTACCTTGATGCGAAACTGCTCGGCCGGGCGATGGGTTTCGATGTCAACGTCGAAGGTAAGAAGGTCACGCTTTCCAGATCCCAGCCGACTCAAAAGACGCAGCGCATCGACGTTCCCGCCTACCACGATGATTGGGGCAAGCAGCGCGGATTCCGAAAAGGCCAGACCCTGCCGGACATTCCATTGATCGACCTCGACGGCAACGAGGTGCGCTTCGGCCGGTTCCTCGGCAAGCAATACATCATCTACGGCTGGGCAAGTTGGTGATTCTGCCGCGAACAGTTGCCCGTGTGGCAGAAACACTTTGAAAAGTACGGTAGCGACAGCTTCACGATCGTGGGCATCGCGATGGACGTCGAAGGCATCGCCCCCGCCAAGCGCTACTACGAAAAGCACGGCGTGACGTTTCATGCGCTGGTCGATCCAAACTACGCCACGCGTTTCGGCTACGTGCCGTGGACCTTTTTCATCGACGAACACGGCGTCGTGCAGGACCACAGGAATTGGCAGGAGAAGATCAAGCCCGAGGATCAGCTCAAACCAATGACGCCGAAGGTGCGCGCTCGG
>JANQKH010000451.1 GCA_028281215.1 Phycisphaeraceae bacterium
CCATCCCCGAGTCGGTGGTCACAGGCCTGACGAAGATGACCATTCGCCGTGAGCAGGGCATCCTTCAGCGTGTTCTGGCCGACGATCTGAATGCTGTCACCGCTGACGATGACTTCGCGGCCGATGGACGTGTCTTCAAAGACGACCGCAAAATCATCCACACTGTCACCGATGCCGCCCGCGCCCGCGTACAACAAGCGATCGGCGGTGAATACCACGGCCGGCACGAGTCCTTCGCCAAAGTCGGTGAACTCAAACGCAACACTGTCAATGGCCGGCGGCTGACTCGGATGATCGCTGGGGATCACGCCGTTGTTGATTTCTACCGTCGTCGTGGTCAGGAAGTCCGGATTGACTTCGACGTCGTTGAGCGTGGTCTCGCTGAACACGGCGGGATCGATTGTTGTTTCGCGAATGCGAATGTCCTGCTTGACCTTCGGCAGCAACCATTGGTTGAGGAAGAACGGGCCTAGGGTGAGGACGAACAACGCTTGCGCCGGCGACGCCAGGAACGTTGAGGCAAGGCCGAGCCCTGTGCTGACGCCCCTGCCGATGAGGCCGGCGAAACTGGGCGCGACGTCCTTCAACGAGATCGTGGTGTTGAAGGCGCGCAGTTTGAATCGGTTTTCCATCGCCGCGGCCACTGTCGGGAATTTACGCGGCCCGCGCAGGCGCGTGGCGAACACCGACCGCGAATTCTTGGCGCCGCCCAACTGCGCCTTGACAAGTCCGGCGCCTGCCCTGTTTGCCTGCGTCACCGACGGCGCCGCCAGACCGAGCGGCACCGAACCAAGCAATTCATAGCCGAAGCGGAACGTCAGGCGGGCAGCAGCGGCGGGGTCGTTCGGCGGGATGGCGTTCTTGACGAAAACCTGCACGATGCCGATCTCGGATTCGTTGCCTTCGGTGTCCTGCACCACGTAGGTAAATGCATCGTGCCCGTTGTAGAACGTACCGGTTGAGCCGAAGATTTCCTTGTCGTCCAGCGATTCGGACGGCGTGTAGGTCACCTGTCCTGTGATCTGGTCCAGTGTGACAAACCCGTTGTCCGGATTATCCAGAATCGTGACGGTCGATGGATCGATCACACTATCCGGATCGGAGTCGTTGCCGAGAATGTCAATGACGACCGGCGTGCCGATGAACGTTTCGGCGGTATCGTTGATCACCTCCGGCGCTTCGCCCTCACCATCTTCAAGCGGCTGGGGAGCAGGCGGCGGCACGGTGACCGAGTCATCGCCTTCACCTTCGACCGGTTGCTGACCGGGCGGTTCTTCAACCGTTTCAGGAATCTCAACCGGCGTGTCGCCTTGGAAATCAACGAACGCATCGAAACCGATGGTCAGGTCGCTGATTGGATTCTCCGGTTGCAATGTGACATCCAACTCGCCGACTTCGCTTTCGATCGGTTTGGCGACCACGTACAAGCCGGTTTCCACAATGCCGCGCAGCGAACCATTCGACAGTGTCTTGGCTTTACCGTTAATGATCGTGCCGCGATCTTCCTGGATCCAGATCACGATGGTTTCGCCGTTCTCCTCGACCTGGCCGAGTTGGAAGAAGACCACGTCGTCGCCGTCGGGATGACCGGTCACGGGCACGGCCACCTGCGCGGGAGCAAACAGACCGGTGTCGTTCAGTTTCAACGTGAACGCCGCGATGGAATTGAAACCGGGAATTTCCGGAATGTTCAGGTCAGACAGTTCAAACTCAGCGATGCTGACCACGGTCGGCTCGGTCAAAGCACCGACCGGAATACCGACCACGTGACCGTCCGTATCGCCCGCCAAGCCGCCTTCGGAACCGATGATCGCCGGTCCGGTGGCCGCGTCGTCCACAAGCACCACCACGTCAAAGACTGCCGGCCCGTGCACAACTGAGATTGACGCCACACCTGGTGCGAGCGCCGTAATCAAACCGTCCGGCGTGACATCAATGACAGCCGTATTTGTGCTGAAGTATGACGTCCGCGCATCGTCGGTGATGAAGGTGAAATCTTCGTTGCGCAGACGCACGGTCAACTGATGCGTATCGCCGGTCGCCATCGCCAGGTCGGACGCTCGGACTTGAATGCCTTCGAGCAGCAGTTGCTGTTCGGCCAGGTCCGTCGGCACAGTGATCTGATACGGCAACACGTCGGTAACCGTGCCGCGCGAAACGGTGATCGCGCCTGATCCCGCACCGGTTGCCGTAAACACGCCGTCTGCGGAAACCACTCCGGTGGAAGCGTCCGTGGTGTCAAAGGTGACGAAGGACGTCGGCAATTCAATCGCTTCGACTTCGTCGGCGAAGAGTCCGAACACGAGCAGTTCAACCGAATCACCCACGTTATCGACCGGCAGGAATGGCAGGCCGAAGCCGTTCTCACCGAAGCCGATGACTTCAAGCGGCGCATCGCTGACGTTGACCGTAATGGTGGCCGGAGCGGACGAACCGAAACCGTCGTCAGCCACCAGATCGAAACTGGCCGTACCGCTGAAGCCCGCATCCGGCGTGAAGATCACAGACGCGCCGTCCGGTGCAATTTCAGCCGTTCCGTTAAACGCATCGGACACGAACAGGAAGACAGGGTCGTTCTCCGGATCGCTGACCAGATCACCGATGGGAATCGTCACCGGCAAATCGGTGTGTGTCGAGGCGTCGGTGGAGATGATGACCGGCGGCAGATTGGTGGCGAAGCCGAAGTTGGAGGCCGTCGCCTGAATATCGTTGGCGTCGACCGTGCCGTCGCCGTTGATGTCGGCCTCAGGAATGAAATTGGCGTCCCCGACAGAGGAGCCCAGCGCACTGTCGATGAGCAGTTGATCGTCGCCGTTAATCAGACCGTCGCCGTTTACATCGCCACCGAGAGCGATGGTCAATTCGTAGTCGCCTGCAACCAATTCGTCGGCGCCGGCCACGGTCAGTTGGATAACACCCGGTTCCGTCACGGAGAACAAAGCTGTCACGACGCCATCGGTGGTGTTGACCGACTGCGGCGTCAAGCCTGCAATCGTCGGCGTACCGGGCACAAAGCCGCTGCCGCCGAAATCGCTCAGCGAAACCGAAAGGATCACATTGCCCGAAGCGGTGGCCGCGAGTTCGGAATCGAACAAGCTGAAACTGTAAACGTCGGACTCGCCCGCCGCGAGGTTGCCCTGAATCGGGACGCCGTTGAACTGGCTCGTACTGCCGAGGTCGGGTTCGACGGTCTGGCTCACCGGTGTTGCACCGTAGCTGATTGCTTCGCTGCCGGCGGGCGAATTGCTCACCGCCGTGATCATGCGCCCCAGTTGATCGTAGGCGTATCGACTTGAAATGCCGTCCGCCGGGATGCGCACGGAGGTCAGTTCGCCCTTGTCGTTGTAGGCGTAGTTCACCACCGTGTCGCCGGCGTCGATGCTCGCCATCGTGCCGTCCAGGTTGGTGATCAGGTCGATGGTTTCGCCGCTCGGCAAATGCGTGATGCCGGTGAGGCTGTAAATGATCTGTGATCCGTCAGTGCGCGTCTCGCGCGTAACCCCACGTTGCAGATCGAGATCGCGTTGCGTGCCGTCCGGGCTTTCCAGTACAAACGCCGCCGAACCGAAGAACGGGTCGGACGGGTTGTACGCGCGGCCGGTATCCAGATCGAAGTACCGATCGCCGCCGCGAATCAACACAGCCTGCGCCGAGGTCAAGGTGAAGTCGACGCCGTCGTCGGCGATCCAGCGCGGGGTGAACGTGGTCACGCCTGGTAAATCATTGGCGACCGGATCGAACGTGAACCCAACGCGCTGACCGTCAGGCAAAGTCAGCAACAGACGTGAGCCTTGCCGCAGTGCGTTAAAACTGCCGAATGCCTCGCGGCCGGTCTGGGCGACGTTCAACTCGAGATCGAAGTCGCGCTCCGCCAATCGCCAACCGGCGCCGAAGGTATTCGTCCGGTCGACGGCCAGCGAATCAAACACACGTGCCA
>JANQKH010000469.1 GCA_028281215.1 Phycisphaeraceae bacterium
GACTTGAGGTGTTTGACGGCGACCATCGCGAGGTGCATCTGACGCAAGGTATCGTCGTCGGGTTGCGGGCCGGCTTTGTGTTGCCATTCGGCGGAGTCAATGACCGCGAGGTCGCGTTGCTGGACGAGTAGTCCGCCGGTGATTTTCTTGAAATCGTGATCGCTGACATCGCGTTTACGCGGCGCGGGTAGGGGACCGGTTTCGAGCAGCCGCACATTCTTCCATCGTTCCTGCAACAGCGCGAGCGCGGCCGGTTCATACGACGGGGCGACAATCACTTCGAGGAACTTTTGACCTTCAACAATCTGTTCCGCGGCAGCAGCGTCAATGGGGCAGTTGAACGCAACAATGCCGCCAAACGCGGCGAGCGGATCGCCTGCGTAGGCTTTGGTGAATGCGGTCGCGGCGTCAGCGCCGATCGCGAAGCCGCAGGGGTTGGCGTGTTTGATAACGGCGGTGGCGCAGGTTTCAGAAGCGTCAATTTCTTTGACCAGTTCGAGCGCGCCGTTGGCGTCATACAGATTATTGAAACTCAACGCTTTGCCGTGCAGTTGATTCGCGCGCGCGACGGAAGGTTCGCTAACGGTCGTGTCACAGTAGAGCACGCCGGCCTGGTGTGGATTCTCGCCGTAGCGCAGCACCTGCTGCCGATCCATGCGAATCAGCAACGGATTGGGGAACATCTCTTCCTTCGAAAGCGACGGATCGTGGTGGCGCATCCAGCCGGCGATGGCAGTGTCGTACGCGGCGGTGCGCGCGAATGCGATCGCCGCGAGGCTGGTGCGCAGGGCGAGCGTCGTACTGCCGTCATTGGCATCGAGGCTGGCCGTCACGCGGTCGTACTGCGCCGGCTCGGTGACCACCGCGACAAAACGATGGTTCTTCGCGGCACTGCGGAGCATGCTCGGGCCGCCGATGTCGATCTGTTCGATCGCTTCAGCGGCGGTGACATCGGGGTTCGCAATGGTTTTTTCAAACGGGTAAAGGTTGACGCAGACGAGGTCAATCGCTTCGATGCCATGCTCGGTCATCGATTGCACGTGGGCGTCATTGTCACGGAGAGCGAGCAGTCCGCCGTGCACACGTGGGTGCAGGGTTTTGACCCGGCCGTCCATCATTTCGGGGAACCCGGTGACATCGTCGATGGGCGTGACGTCGAGCCCGGCATCGGCCAGCGCGCGGGCAGTGCCACCGGTGGAGATAATCTGCACGCCGCGTTTGGCCAGACTGCGGGCGAACGGCACGAGGTCGGTCTTGTCGCTGACCGATATCAAAGCCCGCTTCACGGGAATCAAATCACTCATCTTGCTTCACCCTGATCGTCATGCCATCGTGTACGGAGGATGGGGCGTTAGCCTTTTACCCGCGATCTTGCGGCGCGCTGCATGTACTTGGCGTTTCCGTGCAGCTTATTCCGCGTCGAGCCGCATCATCCGACCGTCAGCCGACACCAGAATCAATGTCTCCGAGCCGACCGGAATCACTTTCTGAAGTTTCTTGGTCGGCGCGTCATTGATGACCTTGCCGGTCGCAGGGTCGCGGATTTCAAGTTTGCCATCGGCGACGAAAATTAGGCCGCGGCTGGTGTGCGCGATGGGGCGCGACTTGGTTTTGATCGTCCAGATTTCTTTGCCGTTGGTGGCCTGAAGGGCAAGCAGTTCGCCGGTCGGCAACGGCTGATAGACGACCGATTTCAACGCGATAGGCGACTCGCGCAGCGGCGCGGTGTAGCGGTAGATCCATCGGTCTTCACCGTCGCGACGGCTCAGACAGTAGAGGTTGCCGTCTTCCGACGCGACAAAAATGCCCAGGTTGCCCACCGTCGGCTGGGCGATGATTTTGTCAAACGCACGGCCTTGCCAGAGCACTTTGCCTTCACGGGCGGCGAATGACGCGTAGCGACCCGTCGCCGTGCCCACGAAAACCTGTGACGCAGCAGTCACCGGCGAAACGAGAATCTGCGTTGACAGGTTGTATGACCATTTTTCGTAACCAACGCGCGTGTCATGGGCGAACACCATGCCGTCGGCGCCGCCGAAGATAACGTATTCACCGATCACCGCCGGCGAGTTGCGAACCGGTGACCGCAGATCACTGCGCGCGATAAACTTGCCTTCGTCGGCGGTGAGCGTGTAGAGATTCGTTTCGGTGTTGACAATGATTTTGTCGTCAATGCGAATGGGGGCGTAAGCGATGTCAACGTTCAAGCCGATCGCGGTGCGCCATTGCAACTTGCCGGCGTCGAGCGACACCGCGGAAACCAGATTTGTCGGATGCTCAACAGTGACAATCTTGTCTTCGAGAATGCTGACCGACGCCAACTTTTCCTTCGGTCGAATATTGATCGACGTTGCCCATCGCACGTTGTAACCCAATTCGATCGCATCGATCGGATGCATCAGCAATGTGGTGTTCCGCGACGGGCGCTTGTTGTCCGAAGCGGTGCCCTGGCTGGTCGCGGATTTGCCATTGTTGGCTACCGGTGCACCCTGATTGGCCACAGGTTGAGCCTGATCATTGTCGGCATGATCCGCGTGGGAATGGGTATCACTGGAAGGGCCGTCGTGGGTTGCCGAACGGGTGCGGACACAACCGGTCAAAACCAGGGGCAACATGGCCAACAACACAAGTACCGCCAATCGCTTCATGGACACGCTCCTGAAAAAGAACAGGGCCGGGATGGCACGGGTGGGAAGCCGCCGGGGCGACTGCCGGATTAGGTAGTATCCGGCATCTGGGCGCGTTGGTCAAATTCTGGTCTCAGCCGTGGTTACGCCATGGCTCGGCCAATCGTTTTGGCCTATGCGCGTGTCATGGCCGGTTTGTTCAGCCGTGCGATCGAATCATTGCCAGCCTTGAAACCAAATAGGTAAGCACACGGCTGGGCGAGCCAGCCATGGCACTTTGGCTGTGAGTTTTGGACGAAACACAAACGTGTTTGCATCGACTTCACGGCGAACATGGCAGGATCGCTACAATCGCCGCCATGTCCTGCCGTGCTGATTTCATTTTGACCAAAATCATCGCGACGCTCGGGCCCGCGTCGGCCGACCCCGCCATGATCGTCCGCCTGATTGGTGAAGGCGCGCGTATCTTTCGGATTAACTTCAGTCACGGCGAGTTCGAAGACTTCAAGGCGTTGCTCGACGCGACACGGCAGGCGTCGAAGATGGCGGACACCCCCGTCGCCGTGCTCGGCGATTTGTGCGGCCCCAAAATTCGCGTCGGCGATGTCGTGGACGAAGGCGTGCCCGTCGAGCCCGGTCAGTGCATTGAGTTTCAGCGCACACCCATCACCGGCGGCGCAATCGGCGCCGTCAACGCCGACGGCAACCCATTGCTCTCATGCAATTCGCCCGATGTGCTGGATGACGTGAGTGTCGGCGATCGCTTGCTCATCGACGACGGTTCGATCCGCGCGCTGGTGACCGAGAAAGATGCACCGGACGCCGACCGCATTTTGCGTTGTCAGATATCCGTCGGTGGAACGATTCACGATTCCAAGGGCATCAACCTGCCCGACAGCGACTTGAGCGTCGAATCGCTGACCGACTACGACCGTGAATGCCTCAAGTGGGCGACGGAACACGATCTGGATTACATCGCGCTCAGCTTCGTGCGCAGCGCGGCCGATGTGCAGGTATTGCGTGCCGAAACCCAACGCATCGACACCACCGATGCACCTATTCCGATCGTCGCAAAAATTGAAAAGCCCCAAGCGGTCACCGACATCCACGCCATCGTGGAAGCGTCGGATGCGATCATGGTCGCGCGCGGCGACTTAGGCGTGGAAATGGACCTGGCTGGTGTCCCCGCCATTCAAAAACGAATCGTGAAGTTGACGCACGAAGTCGGCAAGCCGGTCATCGTGGCGACCCAGATGTTGCAATCAATGATCGAATCCGCAACGCCGACCCGCGCTGAGGTCAGCGACGTGGCCGGCGCGATTTACGACGGCGCCGGCGCGGTCATGCTCAGCGGCGAGACCGCAGTGGGCAAACATCCGACCAAAGCAGTGAACATGATGGCGCGCACCGCGCGGGCCGTGCAGCAACATTTGCTTTCGGGTGAAGACACGTCCAACAGCGGCTGGGAAGACCAGCCCCCAACCTGGCCGAGCAGCGGCCGGCGCGTCGCGGCGCTGGCGTACGGTGTCCGACGCATGGCGAAGGACTTCAAAGCACGGTTCATTGTCGTGTGGTCGCAGACCGGCAACGGCGCGCGGTTTCTCAGTCAAAGCCGGGCGAATGTGCCCATCCTTGCCGCTAGTTCCGATCTTCAAGCCGTGCAGCGGATGAACCTGTTGTTCGCCGTGCAACCGATCCATCTGGCGATTCCGCCGAACATCGAAACGTTTGCTCAACTGATCGACCCTATCCTTCAGCGTGACGAATGGGGCTTCAGAGGCGAACCCTACATCCTCGTCGCCGGCGAGCCGATCGGCACGCCCGGCTCGACCAACTCCGTATCGCTGCGCTACGTCGGCGATGCGACGAACCATTAATGGAGATCGATGTATGAAACGTTGCCTGTTCATCGCTGTGACGGCCTTAATCCTGATGTTTGCCCATCAGTCAACGTTGGGGCAACAGCATCCCGTCAAAATCACTTTTGAAACCCCCGAAGGGTGGAAGGGCGAAACCATCACACTTCCGCCCGGCTTCGCGAAGAATATGTCGGTCAAAGGCGTCGAGGAAATCCGCTTCGCGCCCGGCATGTTCAAAGCCAACGCGGAAGACTTTTTCTCTTACGCACTGGTGTTCTGGCTGCCGGATCGCAAACCGTTGGATGAAAAAACCATGCACGCCGAACTGCTCAAGTATTACAGAGGCCTTGCCGCAGTCGTGGCGGAGGGGCGAAATCGAAAGGTCGACCCGAAGCAATTCAAGTTGAAACTCACCAAAGACAAGAAAAACGCCGGCCAGTTCACGGCCACGCTGGACTGGGTCGAACCATTCGTCACTGGCAAGCCGCAAACGCTTCGAATGGAATTGAAAACGGGAAAGGTACCCAACATGGACGCGGCCTACCTGTCGATGGCGGTATCACCCCAGTCGGCGGATCATGACATCTGGCCGACGCTGCGAAAGGTGTTGGCGTCAGCACAGTTCAAGGCGAGGAAGAATGCGAAGTAAGAAAGTTCGATTCTCGCAACGGGAGCGATGTGCAGGGTGCCACTGGCGGCTTGCCCGCCAGTGTTCGGGCCGTTTCGTAATCACTGGCGTTTAACATTCATCTACGGCGATTCGTTCTATTCTTTCAGAATCCACTTTGCACTTACGGTTATGAATGAAAGATAAGATGCCGTAAGTTCACGGTAAATGTCCAATGCCCTTTTCGGATCGGTTACGTTGATATGTGACGCGATCCAGAACCGAACAGCATCGTTTGAATGGTTTGTATGTCGATACAACGCTTCACGATGGCCCGATGAGTCCAGTTGGGTAAATGTCTTTACGAGTTCGTCGTGCAGGTTGTTGGATGCAGACGAATCACCGCGGCTCATGGCATCGCCCCATTCGACGGCAAGGCGGAGATACTGTCGAATCAGATCTTCCATGACTGTAATCTGATTTGAAGGATTGAGACCGCCAGGAATAGCCTGCGGCCAAGGCACTGGCGGGCAAGCCGCCAGTGGCACACGGAACTATCTTAATTCACCCCTTCAATATCTTCTTCACCACATGCCCATGCACATCCGTCAGTCGGAAGTGTCGGCCCTGGAATTTGAACGTCAGTTTTTCGTGGTCGATGCCCAACTGATTCAGGATCGTCGCCTGTAAATCATGGACGTGGACTTTGTCCGTCTGAGCATTCATCGCCAGTTCGTCGCTCGCGCCGTGGGTGATGCCGGGCTTGACGCCGCCACCGGCCAGCCAGGTCGTAAACGCGTAGGGATGATGGTCGCGGCCCCAGCGTTTGCGGTTTTTCATGTCGCCTTGCAGGAACGGTGTGCGGCCGAACTCACCGCCCCAGATGATCAACGTGTCGTCCAGCAAACCGCGCTGTTTCAGATCCTGCACCAGGCCGGCGGACGGTTGATCGGTGTCCTTGCACTGCGTGTAAAGTTCGGTCGTCAAACTGTTGTGCTGGTCCCAACCGGCGTGCATGACCTGCACACAGCGCACACCGCGCTCGATCAGCCGCCGCGCCATCAGACAGTTGTTGGCGAACGTACCGCGCTCAGTCGCCTGCGGGCCGTAGAGGTCGAGCACATGCTTGGGTTCTTTGGACAGGTCCGTCAGTTCGGGCACGGACGTCTGCATGCGGGACGCCATTTCATACTGCGCGATGCGTGTGGCGATTTCGGGGTCGCCGTAGTCTCGCAGTTTCATTTCATTGAGCGCGGCAATGTCATCCAGAATGCCGCGCCGCACGGCCTTGCTCATGCCTTTGGGGTTGGAAAGGTAGAGCACGGGATCACCGCCGCCTCGGAACTTCACGCCTTGAAAGCGCGACGGCAGGAAACCGGCGCCCCAGTAAAAGTCATAGAAAATCTGTCCACACGAGGTGCCTTTGCTGACCGACGTCATGACGACGAACGCGGGCAACTGATCGGTCTCGCAGCCGATGCCGTAGGAAAGCCATGCGCCGAGCGTCGGCCGACCGGGAATCTCACCGCCGCTTAGCATGAATGAAATGGCCGGGGCGTGGTTCACCTGTTCGGTGTACATGCTCTTGATGAAACAAAGGTCGTCGACCACTTTCGCGGTGTGCGGCATGAAGTTACTGACCCACGCGCCGCTTTGGCCGTGTTGTTTGAACGGCTCGACCGGCGCGAGCATCAGCTTGCCGCTCGGGTTGCCGGTCATCGTGCTGAACCGTTTGCCGGCGACGAACTCGTTCGGCACCGGTTTGCCGTGCAGTTTGGCGATCGACGGTTTGTAATCAAACAGGTCAACGTGCGTCGGCGCGCCGTTCTGAAAAAGGTAGATCACATGCTTCGCCTTCGGCGCGAAGTTGGGGAAGCCGGGCAATCCCGCCATGCGCGTGGATGGACGTTTCGACGCCGGTTGATCCGCGGCGAGACCGTCGCGCATCAGCAACGACGCCAGCGCCGCAGTGCCAAGACCGGTCGCCGTGCGCCCGAACAGTTGTCGGCGGGTGAGGTCCAGTCTGTTTTGCTCAATGGGATTCATGATCGGTGCGTTCCGTGGGTTTCCATTGTCGCATTGGCGTAAAGCGTTTCGATCGCAGCGTTTTGTATGCCGCGTGCCACCGTAAACATTACTCCCGCGTCAAGGCCTCATCCAAGTTCAAAAGTCCAAGGCACAGACTTGTCCATGCCGCGTGTTCCACGGCATCGAGCTTTTCATCCCGTTTCGAATCGCCGACTTGAAGCAGGTCTTCCGCGCTTTGGCGATCGCTTTCAAACTGGCCGCGCAAGCGCTTCAACGCGTTTTGCAGCAGGGCGGTCTCCTTGTCGCCCGGCTTGCGCCCCAGCAGCAGTTCATACGCCAGCGTCAACCGCGAAGTATCATCCTTCTTCGCAAGCAACACGCGCTGCGCCAGTGCCCGCGCGGCTTCGACGTAGGTCACATCGTTCATTGTCGCCAGCGCATGTAGCGGTGTGTTCGTGCGGAGTTGATTCACTTCGCACACCTGTCGCGAGGCGGTGTCGAAGAACATCGTCGGTGCGATGATGCGGCGCCAGAAGGTGTATAAACTTCGCCGATACAGCGCGTCGCCTTTGTCCTGCTGATACGTTTTCTTGCCAAAGCTGACATCACGCCACACGCCGGCCGGCTGGTAGGGTTTGACCGGCGGGCCGCCTTGGTTGTCGACCAGCAAGCCGCTCGCCGCCAGCGCCTGGTCGCGAATCATCCAACTCGGCATGCGGTAGCGCACGCCCCGAGCGAACAAACGGTTCTTTGGGTCGCGTTCGAGCAGGTCGCGCGTGACCTTTGACGACTGGCGGTAGGTCGAACTGGTCACGATCAGCCGCATCATGTGTTTGATGTCCCACTTGCTGCGCACCAGTTCGGTCGCCAGCCAGTCGAGCAGTTGCGGATGGCTCGGTCGTTCACCCTGTGTGCCGAAGTCTTCGATGGTTTTCACTAAACCCGTGCCGAACACCTGGGCCCAGAGTCGGTTGACGGTGACGCGCGCAGTCAACGGATGGTCCGGCGACACCAGCCACCGCGCCAAACCGAGTCGGTTCATCGGCTGCCCCTTCGGCATGGCCGGCAAGGATGCGGGCAGTCCGGCTTTCACCTCGCCGCGGCGCTGGTTGTACAAACCCTTGTCAAGGATGTACGTGGCGCGCGGCTTGGCCATGTCCTGCATGATC
>JANQKH010000475.1 GCA_028281215.1 Phycisphaeraceae bacterium
GCCGATGACCATCAGTTTTTTCCACCCCCACGATCGCAAGAGCCAGCCGACGCCGAGCATGAACGGGATTTCGATTGTCACGCCAATCGCCGCGATCAATGCCGCCCATTTCAGTTCAATGCCGGCTTCCTGCACGAGGTAGCGCGGGTAGAAGGCGTAGTAGCTGGTTACCGCCATCTGCGCCAAAAAAATCGCTAAGGCGAACACCAGCACATGCGGCTCCATCATGGCGCGGGCGGCGGCGGCGGTGGGAAAGCGCGGTCGAGGTTGGCCGTCCTTCGTCGGGCCCGGCGGTTGCGTCACCGGCGTGCGCGGACCGACGTCCGGCAGAAAAAACGCATTGATCGCGCCCAGCAGGCAACACAACACGCCGCCCGCGATCGTCACGCGGTTCGATGCGCCGGCGTTCAACAGGATGAACAGCACCGCTCCCGGCGCCATGAAGCCGATTGTTCCCCAAAGACGAATGCGGTGATAGTGCAGTTCAGGCTGACCCTCCTTCGCGCGTTTGGTCTGCGCGGCGAATGTCATGCCATCTTGTAGCGGCACGGTCGGCACCATTGACAACGCGTAGATGCAGTAGAACACCAGCACCAACCAGAATGCAGTACCGCCGCTTTCGACGCCGAGCATGCCGCCAAGCATCGCGCCGCCGATCAGGTACATCGCCATCATCAGCCAGCGTGGTTTCACCGCCGCGTCGGCGAGCAGCGTGATCAACACCGGCGAGATGACCACCGCGAAACTGCCGATGCCCAGGATGTAACCGATCTGCACTTCCGTCAGGCCGTAATCTTCACGAAGCACCTCAGCAAAGAACGGCCCAATGCAGCCGAACACCGCGAAGACGATGAAGTATTGGAATGACAGGGCGGGCATGGGGGAGGGGGTAGAACAGTGGGAGGTAAAGAATGCAATGGAGGTAGAGAAAGTAAAGAATGGAATGAAAGTTGAAGAGGCAAAGAAGGTGTGGAATCAATGATTCTCTACATTCTTTACCCCCTCCCATGCTTTACCTCCTCTTCACCCCTCACCCCCGATTGAAACGCAACGATTCAATCACAGGCAGTCGGCCGACCAACGGCGTCGCGTATTCGCGGAAGGCGTCGGTGATGTTGTTCGTGCTCTCGATGAATTGCTTGTCCAGCGTGCGCGTTTTGGCGGCGACATCCGCTAGTTCGATTCGGTGGAACTCCGTCCGGTAGGGGTCGTTGCCGGTGCGGTGGATGGCGACTGAGCCGTCAATGTCGCCGGACAGCGCCAATTCCGCCGCCTTCTGACCGGCGCCGCGCGCTTCATCGGCATCGACCGACGACACGCAGCCGGCGAAGCATCGCTGTAGGTAACCGAACGTGTCCGCCCGCACGCGTAGTGATTGGCCGAGATTGTTCTTGATGTGAATTGCCAGGAAGTCGCCCAGTGCGCCGGAGCCGGAAAGTTGCACGTTGCCGTGCGAGTCCTTTTCGACATTGTGACCTTGTTCTTCGGCGAGGCGTTGTGCCATGGGGGTGTGATTTTTGTCGGAAATGCCTTCCGACACAGCGATCAGGCATCGGCCCTGTTTGGAGTAAACGCGATCAACATCCGCGAGGAATTTGTCTTCATTGAAGGCCACCTCAGGCACGTAAATCAGGTGTGGGCCGTCTTCGGGGTTCTGCCGGGCAAGCACGCTGGCAGCGGTGAGGAAGCCGGCGTGACGCCCCATGATGACGTTGATCTTGATGCCTGGCAGCGCGCGGTTGTCGAGGTTGTCGCCCATGAACGCCTGGGTGACGAACTTCGCCGCGGAGCCGTAACCAGGCGTATGGTCGTTCTCCATCAGGTCGTTGTCGATGGTTTTGGGAATGTGGAAGCACCGCAATTCGTAGCCGGCTTCGTTTGACAGTTCGTTGATGATGCGGCAGGTGTCCGAGCTGTCGTTGCCGCCGGCGTAGAAAAAGTAATGCACGTCGCGCCGTTTGAGCACCTCGAAGATGCGCTGGCAGTATTCCTCGTCCGGCTTGTCCCGGCTGGAGCCGAGCGCCGCCGACGGCGTTTGGGCGATGCGGTCCAACCGGTCTTGGGGAATATCCTGCAGCTCGACGAACTCATCATTGATGATGCCGCGTACAGCATGGACGGCCCCGAGGATTTTTCCGATGCCCGGCTGGCCGCGAAGGGTTTCCACGACGCCCACCATCGACTGGTTGATCACGTTGGTTGGGCCGCCGGATTGTCCGATGACGACGTTGCCTTTGATGGTTTTCACTTCGGACGCACTCATGGCGTTTCCTCTTTGGTGGCTTGGAGTTACGGTATGGGAAGCAGGCCGTGAAACGAACGGTCGGCCCGCGGCGAGCCGCGTATTGTAGAAAAGTCACGTACGCGGTGCCAAAGCCGCCGATTCACAGGGATGATAGGTGAATCAGCCATCGCTTTGAGATGGGATTGTTCGCCGGATGTGAACTATTCGCACGGACTGTGCGATTAATATGATGCAGAATCAAACAAGGGAGATATCCGCATGTTATTCAAAGCTTTCTTCACGCTCGTCGCCGTTTCGCTGCTCGTGGCTTGTCATGATCCGGTCAAAGCGCCCGGTGCGGGCATGCCCGACCCGTTGCATGCCGACGAATACCCGCAGATTGTCGTGACGGATCAGATCGCCGACTACATGGGTTTTCACAAACCGATCGTGGAGGTGCAGCCGGGCAAACCGATGAGCGTGGTCGTGCCCGCGCGGTTGATCAATGACTATGCGATCAATGTGCAATACCGGTTTATCTTCTTCGACAGCGCCGGCCGACCGATCGAACCGGGTATGGGTTTTCAGTACCTGCGCATGCCCGGCCGGGTGCAACAGTTCATGCGCGGTGCCGCGATGGATACCAATGCGGTCGACTGGCGGTTGGAGATTCGCTCGGCGCGGTAACGCTTTCGTGAAAACTCCTGTATGGAATCGCCGAGGCACGGGGTTCGCGAATCCCGTGCGATATGACCTACAATTCGCTCATGCGAATTGCTCTCGCACAGATCAATCCCACCGTCGGTGATGTTGCCGGGAACGCTGCGCTGATCGCGCGTGACATTGAACGTGCCAGAAATCAGGATGCCGATCTCGTCGTATTCCCCGAGATGGCGGTCATCGGTTATCCGCCGATGGACCTGTTGCACAAGCCGTCGGCGATTGAACAATGTCGCGTCGCCGTCGATGAGCTTGCTTCCAAGTGCACGGACACTGCCGCGATCATCGGCTATCCGTGTCCGTCTGACAGCGAGCAGGGGCGGAGCCTGTACAACGCTGCGGCCTTCTGCGCAGACGGCGGCATTCAGCATCGGCATGTTAAAAGTCTGCTACCAACGTATGACGTGTTCGACGAACGGCGCTACTTTGAGCCCGGTCCCCGCGTCGACATCACACCGTTTCAAAACGAAAAGCTCGGCATCAGCATCTGCGAAGACCTTTGGAACGATGAAGAACTTTTCTCCCGGCAACTCTATCACGACAATCCGATCCCTGAACTCGCCGAACGCGGCGCGACGGTGTTCATCAACTGCTCCGCCTCCCCGTTCGTGGTCAACAAGCACGATTTTCGTCTTGACCTGATGCGCTCTGCGGCGCGCAAGTACGGACTGCCGATGGTGTATTGCAATCAGGTCGGCGGCAATACGGAACTGGTGTTCGATGGTTTGAGTTGCGTGATCGACAAGCACGGTGAAATCATCACACAAGCGAAAGGTTTCGAGGAAGATCTGATCGTCGTTGACATGCCGAACCATGGATATGCGACGCCCGGTCGGCCGAGCTCATGTGGCGGTGTATCGTGGACGTCTGAGCAGGACGATGCTTCGAGCAGTGCTCAACACATTGTACCTCACGCGACGGGCGTCGAGTCGGTCTACCACGCGTTGGTGCTGGGCTTGCGCGACTACTGCCGCAAGTGTGGTTTTTCCTCCGCAGTGATTGGTTTGTCAGGCGGTATCGATTCGGCGTTGACTTGTGCGTTGGCGGTCGCGGCGTTGGGAAATGAAAATGTACGCGGCTTCGCGATGCCGTCGCGGTACAGTTCGCAGGGCTCGGTCGACGATGCGCTGGAGTTGGCCAAGCGACTCAATGTGCAATGTGATGTCGTACCGATTCAGCCAGCGCACGAAGCGCTGGACGGTATGCTCGCGCCGGTCTTTGCCGGGCTCGAGCCGGATGTCACTGAGGAAAACGTGCAGGCCCGCATTCGCGGCGTAATCATGATGGCGATGAGCAACAAGTTTCGCTCGCTGCTGGTCACGACTGGCAACAAGAGCGAACTGGCGGTCGGTTACTGCACACTCTACGGCGACATGTGCGGCGGGCTGGCGATCCTCTCCGATGTACCCAAGACGATGGTCTGGGAACTGTCATGTTGGATCAATAAAAACGAGTCATCACCACTGCGCAAACAATTCAACGGTCCGGTCATTCCAGAGAACAGCATCACCAAACCGCCGAGTGCCGAGCTCAAACCGGACCAGGTCGATCAGGATTCGCTGCCGCCTTACGACGTGCTTGATGAAATCATTGAGCGGTACGTCGAATTCGATCAGCCGACGGATATCATCATCGCGGAAACGGGTTTCGATGAACCGACGGTGAACCGCATGGTACGTTTGATTGATGTCAACGAATACAAACGCAAACAGGCGGCGCCAGGGTTGAAGGTGACAAGCAAAGCGTTTGGGATCGGCCGGCGCATGCCGATCGCTCAGCGGTTTGATCCGAATGCGATGTTGATGAACGGCACAACCTCGGCTCGAAATCCTTAGCTCGCCATGCCTGAACAGCTTAAGACGCTTGGTTCAAAATCCGTCGTTTGAGATCTTCAACCAGTTCCGACAGTGGGGTTTCTTCCAGCATCGCGGGGAGTTTAACGGGTTGGTCTTCCTGAATCTGCCCCTGAATGCGCTGGTCGGCGGCGATGACCGTCGAATGGCTGGTGCGGTTGATTGCTTCGGTGATCTCGGGGTAACTCATGGAGGTGAGTTGCCGCGCCAGGTGAATGGCGATCGATCGTGCGAGCACGACGTGCCGGACTCGTTTGTTGCTGAGGATTTCGGTGCGGCTGATCTGCATCACGTCAGACACGTGTTTGAGAATCGAATCGAAGGCAATGGGTTTGCGCGGTCGCCGACTTTCAGTTTCGAAGAGTTTGTTGACCAGCGCGTGACCGATGGTGCGTGACGCAAGACGGGCGGGATCGCGCGGGGCTTCCGTGCCCCGGGGTGTGCTGGTTGCGTCGTCCTTGTGTCCGTCCATGGTTTCGTCCGTGGAAGATTGGCCGTCATCGACCAATCGCGCGTCCCGACCATCCGTGAATGTTGAAGCAGGGATGCGAGAGAGAGCGTCCAGTTTGGCGAGCATGCCCTCCATCTCGCGAATTGATCCGTGGCAGCGTTGCGCGAGCGCGGCGGCGACGGTTTCGTAAAGCGTCAAACCCCGGCGTTCAGCCAGCGCGGTGAGAATGCGCATCCGCATACCCACGTCCGGCGCCGCAACTTCCGCGACCAAACCTCGCATGCATCGGCTAACCAGCGCGAGGTTAAATTTCTTGATCTGTTTCGGATGGTTATCACTGGCCATTACCACCCGCGCGCCGCTCAGGTCGATTTCATCGAAACTGTGCAGGAACTCCTGCTGTGATTTTTCCTTACCGGCGAGGAAGTGAACATCGTCGATCGCCAGCACGTCCAGCCGACGTATTCGCCGACGAAACTGATCCAACTTGCGATCGCGCATCGCGGTTAGGAACTCATTGGTGAACTGTTCGCCGGTGGTGTAGGTGACGCGCGCGTCCGGCTGCAACTCGCGCACGCGGGCGCAGACTGCTTGCAAAAGATGCGTTTTGCCAAGCCCGACGCCGCCATGGATGAACAGCGGGTTGACTGAAGCGTGCTCATCTTCGACCAGTTGCAGGGCGGCGTTGAATGCCAGTTCGTTGCTGGGACCGACCACAAAGTCCTCGAAGCGATACCGCAACATCTGACTGCGCGGGTTGCGAGCGGACTGGGATGAACGGTGACTGCGGCTTCGGTCACGTCTCTGCTCGGATGCGCGGCGATTCGTCCGAGCGGACGAACCTGCCTCGCGCGAGGGCGAGCGATCGTCCGATACCGCCTCATCCTGCGGGGGATGCACAAACTGCCCGACGAACTGGCCGGCGTCGATATGAACATCAATGGCGACGCCCTCGCCAACTTCCTCGGTGGCGGACTGGTGCAACTGGTCTCGAAAGTGTCGATCGATCCAGTCAAGCACGAATTGGTTGGGCACAGCGACACGCAGCCGCCGATCATCATCGTCGTACCGCAACTTGGCGGAACGATCGAACCACATATTGAAACGGTGTTTTCCCACCGTTCCGGCAAGTCGTTGGGCAATGCGCACAGATACCGCCTGCGAAGTGTTGCTCACTTCGATGTCCCCTGTGATTGGGGCCTCCACCAACTTGAGTGCGAGACCAACTCCTGAAGTCATTACCAGCGACGACCCACCGACCAAGATTTGATCGAGGTCAACGCCCGCTCCAACAGCAGTCCTTTTACGACGTCCGCTTGACTTTCCCCGACACGTCGTGTCCGCTAAGAGGCGAAACCCCCCGACGTGCGTTCAACTTCATGGTTCAAAACAAGAATGTGAATCAAACAAGGACTGATCACAAACCATGACGTTGGCAAGCAGGCAGCATTCCGTTGCCGCGAGAGAAAGATACACGATGTCGCGCCTGATGCAACGGCAAAAATGGCCGATTCATGCCTACGCTCGTCTGACAGGCCGCTCATGCTTAGCAAATGCAATGGTTTGTAGCACAGAAATTTTTTTCCACGTTCAAGCCTGACGGTCAAAGATGTGTGGAAAAGATTGGGAGAATGCGTGTGTTTTTGTGAGTCATAATGCCGTGCCATCAAACGGATGAACTGAATCACGTGTTGGAGTTCGGTAGAATGAAAGTAACTGCTCGGCCAGGGAAATCCCGTATCGCCTATGAGTTCGCGCCACTCCAACTCGCCAATCGATTCGACGCGCCCGGCACCAGGTGACACCGCCGATGGAGTCAATAGGGATTCCAATGAGGGCGAACGTGATACAGCGGCTCCGCGCAATGGGAACGGTCGCAGCACGGAGTCGGTCCGTCAGGCGTCGATTGATCGCAAGGCAGTTGACGCCCGCCGAATTCGTCGCGTGCAACGTCGACCGCGCGCACTGGCGGCCTGG
>JANQKH010000528.1 GCA_028281215.1 Phycisphaeraceae bacterium
CGTTTGACGGCGTACCGCGAGGGGTTGCACTTGTTGTTCGTGCCCAGCACCGTGCCGCCTTGGGTGAGGATGTTGCTCACATCGTCGTAACCAAGCGGATGAACGCGGTTTTCGACCAGACCCAGCAGGCCGTCCTCAATGCCGATCACTTCGAGTCCGTAGTGTCCGATGGCACACTTGGTCACACTTCGGATGACGGCGTTGAGACCGGGGCAGTCGCCGCCGCCGGTGAGCACACCGATGCGTTTGATGGTTTTCTGAGGCATGAAGAATTCCTGGGTCGCTTGCGTTGGAATGAATGCTCTGTGGTTGATGCCGGATCGCTCGTCCCCGCGCCGCATGCGACGAGAACGGTCGACAATCGGCACCAGCTTATCGACTCCACGTTACAATGCTTTGCAGAAATGAGGTTGACCGGGACTCATCCAAATGGAATGTGTGTTATGAGGGGAGTTCACCGATGATTTACTCCAACGCATGTGCCTATGCGATCCGCGCCATGTCCCGCATGGCGATGATTCGGCCGGATGGATATCTGTTGCTGGATGATCTGTGCAACGGCACCGATCTGCCCCGCCACTTCGTCGCCAAAATCTTTCAGGATCTGGTCCGCAAAGGTCTGCTCGCCAGCGCGAAAGGGCGCGGCGGTGGTTTCGCCCTCGTGCGCAAGCCGGAAAAGATCACCCTCCTTGATATCGTCGCGGCCGTCGACGGCGCCGACGACCTGGACAACTGCGTGGTCGGCATGGCCAAGTGCGACGACCATCAACCCTGCCCGCAACACGACCTATGGAAACATATCCGCACGGAGCTGCGCGATTACCTTCAGCACACCACGCTCCACGTCATGGCAGCAACGCTGAAGAAGAAGTTGGAAATGACCGGCGAGGAAACACCCGAGCCTTCGAGCAGTTCGAAGCCGTTGAAGTTGGCGGAGTGACGGCGTGCTGGTGACTACGCCGCGATCGCCGCCACCTGCTTGGATTTTCTTTCTCGCGGTGGTTCGTTTGCTTGTTCCACCATCGCCAGTCGCCACACATCCTGCGTCTCACGGTTGAGGGATTCATCGTGGTCCGCAAACCAGTTGGCAATCGCATGCAGGCCGACGCGATGCCGGCACATGCTGGATTGGCTGGTCAAAAGCACGATGAATGCAGCGGTCAGCGCACGGTCGTGATCGCTGCGGTCGTCGGTGAAGTGATACAAGCCGTCCGCGGCCTGCATTGTTTCGAGCGCCTGCCATGCGCGGTCGATGGCGTTGGTGATGCGGGCAATTTCTTCCGTTGTTCCGTCGACCTCACCGCCGGAGGTTTTGCCCGCCGTATCTTTCGTGGCACGGCTGGGTACTCTTGCATGTTCGTCCAACACCCGTTGCAACACCTCGGCGGCGGCGGCGGTGGAAAGTGGGTCGTTCTCGAACGACCCGTCGTCGGACTGCATGGCGAGCAGGGCGTGGAGCATGTCGTGGCTCAGGTCGGTGCGGCCGTAGGTCAGTTCGAGCACGCGTCGCAATGCCAGGGCGGTGACGGCGGCGGGATGCTGGCTGATCCGCACCCGCAGGGGAAGCGACAGTTCCATGCCGATCGGGCACACGCCGCGAAGCAGGGGTTCAAAGTGGCCGGCGCGGAAGAGTTTTTCGATGTGGTAAACGCTGAGCATGGTGGGCCTCATTCAGTGCTGTATTCAGCATCGCCGGAGGGGTGTTTGCGTATCCGGCATCTGTTCGGATACCCTATCATGCCCCGAACCATAGAGGATGTCAAGAGGCGTGTTGGAAAAATGTTTGGTTTTTTGAAAAAAGTCGGGAGTGGCGATCTGCGATCGCCCGCCAAACGGCGCCAAGCCTTAGTCATCGAACATCTGGACCCAAACGCCAGATCTCCGAATCGTGATTCCTGAACCTTGAACCCCAACTATCATGCCCCGATGCCTGTGGACCCGCATGCCATACTTGCCAAGGACGGCCCGATCGCGCGGCGATTGGGGGTGCAGTTCGAGTCGCGACCCGAACAGGCGCAGATGATCGACGCCGTCGGGGATGTACTTTCTGATGGGGGCAAACTGTTGGTCGAGGCAGGCACGGGTGTCGGAAAGTCGTTCGCCTACCTGTTACCGGCGATCAACGCGATCGTGGGCGGCAGTGATCATGTCGGCTCGCGCGATCGCAAGCGTGTGGTCATCTCCACGCACACCATCGCGCTTCAGGAGCAACTGGTCAGCAAGGATCTGCCGCTGCTGCAAGCGGTGATCGAAGATGAGTTCTCGGCTGTGCTTGTGAAGGGGCGGGGCAATTACGTTTCGCTTCGTCGTCTCAAAAGTGCATCGCGGCGGCAGGCCACCTTGTTCGCCGATCCTGCGGCAATGCGCTCCCTTCACACGATTGAGGACTGGGCGTACGGCACGGAGGACGGCTCGCTCGCTACGCTGCCGCCGTTGGAGCGCACGAGCGTGTGGGACAAGGTGCGGTCGGATGCGGGCAACTGCATGGGCAAGCGTTGTCCGACTTACGAGAGCTGTTTTTTTCAAAGTGCGCGGCGGCGGATGGAAAACGCCGATCTGTTGGTCGTCAACCACGCATTGTTCTTCGCCGATCTTGCCTTGCGCACGCAGGGCGTCGGATTCCTGCCGCCTTACGATCATGTCATTCTCGACGAAGCGCACACGATTGAGGATGTCGCCAGCGATCACTTCGGTCTGCGCGTAAGTGAAGGGCAGATTCGCTTTCTGCTCAGTGGTCTTTTTCAGTTGCGCAACGGGAAAGGGTTTTTACCGACATTGACCGGCATGCTCGACACCGGCGATGACGCGCTGCTTGACAGTGCTTGCAAACTCGTCGCGCACGCGGAACGCGCCACGAACAACACGTTCGACGCGTTGGCGCGGTTTGAGGAAGGTCGTTCGCGAAGCAACGGCCGCATCGATGAGCCAAACGTGGTTGAAAATGAAGTGTCCGAT
>JANQKH010000535.1 GCA_028281215.1 Phycisphaeraceae bacterium
GGTTTGACCTGCCCAAGTTTCACCTCAAGGGTGAGCACTTCGGGCACACGGTCGCCAAGCTGTTCGGTTTCGACGATATCGACTTCAGCGATTTCCCTCGTTTTTCCAAGGCGTATCACCTCAGCGGCGACAACGAAAACGCCATCCGTGACCTGTTCACCGCGGACGTGCTGGACTTTTTCGAGATGGAAGTGCATCAGAAATGGAACGTGGAAGCATGGGACGACTGGCTGGTGATGTACCGCACCGGCGGGCGCGTGAAGCCGGTGGAATGGCCGACGCTGTTGCAGGAAGCGATGAAGATTGTGAACCAGTTGACGCCGGGCGGCGTGGAGGCGGCGCGCTCAGACAATTGATCGTCGATGCAATTTCTGCCGACCAAAGCGCGAGCGGCCGACAATGTTGCGCATGGTATGCCGCGTTGCACGATGGACTGCCCGATGGATTGCGCATTTTAGTGCGGCGTTCTTGTTGCTGATCTTTGTCGGACTGATTGCGTGTTGGATTCGCAGTCAGTCCGTATCCGATCGACTGGATTGGCTGGTATTTGAAACCGGATACGGCGTGAATACGGAGCGGTCAGGTGTTTACTTTGAATGCACACCGCTGGGACGGGTCGACAATCAGTCGATTGATCATGCAGCCTTCCCGGCGTGGTCCAATGACGACGAAGTGTTTCCGCATCTTGACCAGGGCGACCCCTATCTCGAGCAATGGGAATTCATAGGCGTGCATTATGCATGGGAACCGACATACGGCACGCTGGGGCGCGGAGCCGTCAACGGGGTGCCCGACGAACCGTGGGGACACTATCACCTGCTGTATGTGCCATATACACATCTAACCGCTGGGTTTGCCGCATGGCCGACGTGCTGGATCTTTCTACTGTTTCGCGGGCGTCGTCAGCCTGGCTGTTGCAGGCGATGTGGGTATGACCTGCGAGCATCGAGCCGGTCGTGCCCGGAATGCGGCGACCCAATCGATGCCCAACTACCGACTGTGCAATAACAATTGAGCTGGACTTGAATCACTGCGATGAACCTTCAACTGTTCGTGATTTTCTTAAACGCTTTTGATGTATATTCGTTTTTTTCGATACGCCCATTCATCTGTCCCCTGCAATCTCACCATTGACAACAACACTTTGACACAGCGGCATGTAGTCATGTTGCTCCGCCAGAATCGGTTGACGCGTCATCATCGTGACCGCAATGGTCATGTTCGTCAGCCGCCCGCCTGTAGTTCCATGCCATGACCGAACGTCAATCATTAATTCGCTACGACGTGAAAGATCGGCTTGGTCCCTCCAACCATTGCGTGTGTTTGCCCCAACACGCCGACCGTGACGCCCTGCAAGCGTTGAGTGGATCAAGCCGGTCTTGCGCGCCGTAGAAAAAACCTGCGCTGCGCTTTACTGCACGGAACCTGTGCATAGCATTGCTTGACTCCTTCGCTTGCAGGGCGAATCGGAAGGCACGTCGGTGTCCCACTAGGCTGGGGACTCACACATCAATAACTGTCGGTGCGGAAACCGCGCAAGCGGTGGTCGCGATCCATCCGGCAACCAAGCGGCAGAGCCGCATGCTGTGGTTGCGCGATCACTCCGTTCCGATCAGAGCACGTGTGAGAGAACGGGCTCATGGTGAACCCGATCCGTTGCCTTTTTCACAGGAGCAGTCCCATGCGTCAGATCAAAACAGCGCGTACGAAGAAACAAAAAAAACGACGACACAAGGGGAAATCAAACGCACCGACTTTGCTTGACGGATTGGAAAGTCGACAGTTGATGTCGGCAAGCCTCATGGATGATCTATCCTTCAACGTGGCGGACTACGGTTTGGCCGCAACCATCGAAGCAGCCTTGAATCTGGATGAATACCGGACGATCGACGGCAACGGAAACAACCTTGACAATCAGGATTGGGGAAGCACGGACACCCAGTTGCTGCGAATCACGAGCGTTGAATATGCCGATGGTATCAGCGAGCCGGCCGGTGAGGATCGCGAATCGGCCCGCGCAATCAGCAACGCCGTCGCAGCCGATCAGGGCGACTCGCCCAATGATCGTTATCTCACCGACATTGCCTGGCTTTTCGGGCAATTCATCGACCACGACATCGACCTGACCGAAAACGCTTCCGATCCGGCGGAACCGTTCCTTATTGATGTGCCCACCGGTGACCCTTTCTTCGATCCGGACGGCTCCGGTGATGACAGCATCTTCTTCTTCCGTTCACTTTACGATGAAACCACCGGCGATAGCACGGACAACCCACGCCAACAAATCAACCAGATCACTGCGTTCCTGGACGGCTCGGTTATTTACGGCTCCGATACGGAGCGGGCTGACGCGCTGCGAACGTTTGAAGACGGCATGATGTTCCTTGATGACGACGGGCTGTTGCCCTTCAACACCGGCGGATTCGAAAACGCCAGCGCCGGCCAACCTGCGGAATCACTATTCCTGGCCGGCGACGTACGAGCGAATGAGAACGCTGCATTGACGGCCATGCACACCCTTTGGGTGCGTGAACACAACTACTGGGCATCGCTGATTGGCCTCGCTGACAATTCACTTGACGACGAAGCGATCTACCAGGCTGCAAAAACCATCGTCACAGCCGAGTTGCAAGCCATCACATACAACGAGTTTCTCCCGGCACTACTCGGCCAAGGTGCTGTGAGCGAGTACACCGGATACGACGACACGGTCAATGCCGGCATCGCCAACAGTTTCTCCACGGCGTTCTATCGCTTCGGGCACAGCATGCTCTCTACCGAACTGTTACGCCTGAATGCGGACGGCAGCGTGATTGACGACGGCAACCTCTCGCTGAGCGATGCCTTCTTCGCACCCGATGAAATCATCGACAACGGTATCGACTCCATCCTGCTCGGAGCGGCGTCACAAATTGCACAGGAAATTGACAACCAGGTTGTCGACGATGTGCGCAATTTCCTCTTCGGACCGCCCGGATCCGGCGGATTTGATCTTGCCTCACTGAATATCCAACGAGGGCGCGATCATGGGTTAGCCGATTACAACCAGATTCGCGCCGACCTTGGTCTCGACCCGGTTACGTCGTTCGCTGACATCACGTCCGACACTGAACTGCAAGAAGTATTGGAATCTGTTTACGGATCTGTCGACAACATCGATGCATGGGTCGGCGGGCTGGCTGAAGATCACGTTGCCGGATCAAGCGTCGGTGAGTTGATCCAATCTTCGCTCGCGGATCAGTTCGAACGCATTCGGGACGGCGACCGATTCTGGTACGAAAACATCCTCGACGATAAAGCGATCAAGATGATCGACCAAACCACGCTGGCCGACGTGCTGATGCGCAACACAGACCTGGAAGGGCTTCGTGACAACGTCTTCTTCTCGGAAGACGTGCTTACGGTCGACACTGACAATCGCCATTCAAATGGCCGCATTGTCGCACAAGTACAAGGTGACAACGTCCTGGTCCACAGCAATTCAACACGCCGAGCACTGGCGAGCATGGCGGCGACGGATACCGACATGATGGTCCTGAGCGGTTCCGATCGTGCTGAGCGTTGGGTGCTCGATGACAGTCTGTTTGAACTCGCCCTGCCCGGCGGAATCGAAATCGATGGCGGAGCCGGTCGTGGCGATGTGCTCGTCATCCGCGGCTCATCCGATGCCGACGTGATTCACGTCTCCATCGATCAAATCACCGTCAACGGACAATCCATTGTTTACAACAACTTTGAACGCATCGTCATCAAGGCTGACATGAATCTGGATGACATCACGATCGACGAAGATGTTGAAACACGTGTGGTCGTCGATGAGCCACACAAGAAAAACCACCATGACAAGGAAAAAAACAGAGGACGACAGGGTGAACAACACCGTTCTCCGTTCGACAACTTACGCGCTCTGGCTGTCTTCAAAATGAATGCCGATGACGCAGGGCATCCAACGGCTGAACACGACGATGACGCCAACCCCTTTGTACACGAAACAAGCAATCGACGTCGTTAATCAGCCCGGGTGGCGTCGGTACCCAGCGCGGCGGTCCCCATCGCACGGCATGACTCGGCGCCACCCTTTCACCCAATTGACTCGGTGGATTGAAGAGACGATCGGTAATCGTCATGCAATGATGAACTGAACCGATCAGTCTTTCCAATCGGCAGGTAGGTTCTTCTTCGTTGCGAGGAGTATCTCAAAAATGGCCTGACGATCAGCTTTGCTCAAATGGCGGTACTGCTTAATTTCCTCTTCGTCGGTCAATCGGCCCATCAGCACATCGCGAAGTTTTTTGAACGTGCGGTCAAGCACCGGTTTCGGCAGGCGATCGAACGCCTGATTGTGGATGAGAAAACTACACGGGTACTTGAAGGTGCGCCGTTTCAAATCGAACTGGCGCAGGCTGCGGCCTTGCTTGTCCTTTCTGCCCATCGCCTCGAAAACCTGACGGTATTCGGAGGTTCCCTGTACGGGCGCGGTGAGTTTCGGTTCACCGACGAACAGCAGCGCTTCGACGACGGCGGCGGCGGCGTTGTTGAAGCGGCGTTCGACCGAATCGAGCAGTTGGTCCTCGGGCTGTTCGAGCATCTTGGCCATCGTCTTCTGGTATTGCATCGCGCTGCGGCCTTCAAAATTGGCGCGGGTCAGCACGTTGTGCATGAAAACCTGATGATCCAGCACGAGCATTGCGACGAT
The DNA here is from genome assembly GCA_028281215.1 of Phycisphaeraceae bacterium. Classification (GTDB taxonomy): domain Bacteria; phylum Planctomycetota; class Phycisphaerae; order Phycisphaerales; family Phycisphaeraceae; genus JANQKH01. Next base: position 4,697 of record JANQKH010000535.1, read on the forward strand.
GTCGCTGTGCTCAGTTAAGTACGGCTTCGTGTCGAACAATTTGCGCAAGTCGGTGACGTTGGCGCCTAGTTCGCGATCGAATGTTTCTTCGGTCACATCGGTGACGCAGATGTTGCCCATGTGCCGCATCGAACCATGCTTGCCCGTGACGTAGTAGCCGCCCCACCGTTTATGCAGCGGCGTGGTGTGGTCAGTGTCGAACGTGCCCATGGTGAGCACAGGCCGACCGCGCAAGTCGGTGTAAAGCGAGCGCACGACGGGGCCGGGCACGCCGAGCGTGCGACCGTTCTGATGACACGCGAGGCAGTTGGCATCGTCGGCGACGATGGTCGGCTTGTTGACCTCGCGTTGTTCAAGCGTGGAGAAGATCGCGCCGCGCGACGGGTCCATTGAAATGATTTCAAGCACTTCACCGCCCTGCACCCAGCCGACGTAGACATCGTCGTTGAAATAAAATGCGCGCGGTTTGCTCGGCGAAATCTTCCGGCGTTGCAGGCTGGTCTGTGAAAACACAAGCAACTGCGATGCATGCGGCACGTTCAGTTGCGCGAGCAGCGACTTGAGGTAGCCGTGCTTGTCATCCCATTCGAGTTTCGCTTCGCCGTCGTCGAGTTGGTTGCCCAGCAGGGAAACCGGATCGACGAGTGGAAGGTTCTCGCCATCAAGACCGGCGGCGTCGACCGCCCCACCCGTGCGGCCGAAGTCCGCCTGCAACGGCGCAGCCGACCACACACAGAGTACGGCAACAACACCCGCCATAATGTACGAGCGGCAGGCCAATCGAGGCCACTGAATGTCTGAAAACATACGCATCTCACACCTTTCATCGGCGAACGAGTGCATTGTAGTTGGCGGCCGACGAATGGATTGAGCGCGGGCGATGGGGGAATCCCTGATCCACGTCCGAACGGAAGGCGTATTTTATGTGGAAACTGATTCAATTTGTACCACTGACGACTTCATCGCGCAAGAATAAACCCGCGCCGAAGCGCGGGCAGCGTAACGGGGAACGTTGTCGATGGACTTGCTTTTCGGAATGATTCGAAAAGCAGCGAGGTACTTGCGGCGATTCAACGCCGCCGAATGGCGATCACGCCGCCGTGCTCAACTCGGCCTCGGCCTGCTGCCAATTGATTACATCCTCGCCGACCGGTTGCCCTTTTTCCATCCAGATCTGATACGCGCGAAGGGCAATGTCATCGTGGGACACGACGACGGGTTTGCTGACTCTGGGTTTGCGAGCGGTCGACTTTTTCGCCGAGGTGGTTTTCGATTTGGCTGACGTGGTTTTGCGGGCCCCTGACTTGGTTGACGCAGACTTCTTGGGTTTCGCTTTGGTGGTGGTTTGAGCCATGGTAGAGCATCCTTTCCCGTTGCCTGTTGGTTGTGTCGAGCGTGCCGCATCCATTGGGCACTGCGCTTATCAATTCGGCCGCTTGGGCAGCGCAGATTGATTTTTTCTCGGACGAACCGATGTTTCACACAAAGCAAACCCAGTGCCAATTCAGTCGACCTTCGTTCCTGACTTCTCACGCCGCATGGGCTGCCTGCGAAACGGGCATCGTGGTGTTTGTGCGACAAAAACAGGACACTGAATGAACGCCTTTCAGTACCGCACACTCAATCCAAATCGTGACAACCCGTAACGGGTGATCTACTTCGATTTCCAATGCGAAAACCCTCACCGGGGAGGTGAGGGTTTTCGGTCTGTCGTGAATCAACGGCTGGTGGGGACCGTTGAATCGTGGCATTGATCCGGAGATCAAGGGAAGTGCAAACAACTACTTGAAGTTCGACGGGTCGACGACGTCTTTCTTTTCAGGCACCGCGACCGAGGCGCCATTGCCCGCGCCGTTGCCCGCGCCGTTGCCTTGGGCCGCAGCGGTGCGGTTGGTATCAACCAGGAAAATTTCCACGCGGCGGTTCGCCTCGGCGCCTTTCGGACCGTTGGCGACGACAGGCTGATGTTCGCCGCGACCGGCGACTTCCAATCGCGACTGCCGCAGGCCCGCCTGGGTCAAGACCGATCCGACAGCGATCGAACGAAACGCGCTGAGGCCCCAGTTGTTGCCGAATCGGGCTTTGTTCGTGGGATTCGTGACCGGCACGTTGTCGGTGTGGCCGACGACACGGACATCAAACGCACTGGCTTCCGGGGAGTTGATAATGCCCGCCAATTGTTGAAGCGCCTGTTGTCCGGCCTGCTTGATTTCGATCGAACCCAGCGCGAAGGTCAGGTCGCTGCGGATGCGGATCATGCCCAGTTTCGGGTCATACGAAAGCAGATTCGGGTTCGCCTCGGCCAGTTTTCGCAGTTTCGCGTCGAGCGGCGCGGGCAGGCGGGTGTTGATATCCAGCTTGCGGCCGGCGAGTTCGGTGATCTTCTTCTCCGCGGCGAGCAGGGAGTCTTTCAAGCCGTCGCGTTCTGATCGCGCTTTTTCCAATGCGTCGAGCAACGCCGGATCCTGCACCGGCGGGACAGGCGCCCCAAGCTGGCCCTGAAGCGCGGCGATCTGGGCGTCCTTGTCCGCCAACGCGTTTTGCAGTTCAACGATCTGCTCGTTAAGCCGGCGCTCCTTGGTCATCAGGTTGTCATGCTGGCCTTGCGAAACGCAACCGGTCAGCAACAGCGCGGCAAGCACCAACGCCAATGTCTTCACTGGCGCTGTGCGGCAAATAACGAAAGTACGGGAGGGTGACATCCTTGTCATCGTGTGCTCCATGCGTGAAGGGTTCAGTTGTCAGCCAATAAGGTAATGACAAGCCGTCGGCGAATCAAGACCCGTGCATACAGATTGTTGTGAAAAAATGAAAAAGGCTGTTTCGCGCCGGATCGCGCTCATTCCGGTTTCGATTTCCCACTTCTCTACACGGTGACTCGCGCCAGCTCCTTTCTTCGGAACATGAGCCAGGCGATGAGCAGGCATGCGCCGCTGCTGATCACGCCGACGAACAGGAAGCCGTCGCCGACGAGGCTGTAAGGAACGAAGATGCCGTCGCCGATGTGCTCCGTCGGGCTGTACGCGCCAAACGACGGCACGAAGAACAGCACAGTTCTTCCAACCAGCAGGAGGAACAGTTTGATCACCTCACCGATCGAGCCGTCGCCGAGGTTGGAAAAGATCGCCTCAATGATGCCGGTGATGGTGTCCCAGGCGCTGGGGCTTTCCAACCGCAAAGCGACGTAACGGTCCATGGAGTCAGAAGCGAATTCCTTGATCGCCGCGGAGAAGAAGGCAACCAGACTGATCAGTACGGCCACGGGAAAACTGACGGTGATCGACGCCGCGATGCTCACCATGCACAGGAACGCCAGGCGAATCCAGAACAGCGTCATCGCGCGGAACAGATTTCCTCTAAACGAACCGGCGGTGTAGTACAGTTGCAACCCCTCGCCCGGTTTGAACTTCAGCGAGCCTTTGTGCGTGTTCTCCGGATCCCAGGCGTTGAAGTGCTTGATGCGCACTTCCAGTCGGCCCTGCTCGTCGATAAAGCCGATGTGCCGGTCCAACGGCAGTTCACGAATGGTGTCTTCGGGGATCGGCTCGAGCGCGACGTTTTCCGCGCCGCCGACATTGATGAGCATCCGTACCTTGCCGTCGGGCGAAAGGTTGGAGTACTTCGGCCGCAACCGCAGACGCAACGACGTCGCGGGAAACTCCATCGCCTGTAAGGCCTCGTACTCCGCCTTCGCTTCGTCGTTCCGTTTGGCTTTGACCAACTCGGAAATGCGCTGACGTCGGCGACGCACTTCGTCGACGAACGGGCGGTACCGGTTCACAATCTCATGCAGGCCGTGAAAGACGTACCGTTCG
>JANQKH010000592.1 GCA_028281215.1 Phycisphaeraceae bacterium
CGCATGCCGCCGGCGCGTTGTTCCTCCCAACCGTCGGGCTTCTTATAGATCACGCGGAAGGGATCGCCTTTCGGTTGGATATTCGGCGGCTGCTTGCGACCTGGTTGACGGTCGGGTTGCCGCGCGGTCTGTGTGCCTGATCCGCCGGTGGTACTGGGGATGTTCACGAACGTGGCTTGTTTGCCCGACACGACGATCGGATCGATGTAGTCTGCGATCTGCTCGGCGGTGGCGTTTTCCACGCCGACCTGCCCCGCCCACCGCCGCACGTTGGCGCCGATGTCGCCGGACGTCGGCCCCAAAGGCGTGATGGTCAATTCGATCGGATGCGCGGCCGGTCCAATCGTGATGGTGTCGTACCGCATGCCGGACTTACCCGCCGCAGTCCATCCCTGGGGCAGGGTCCACTGGGGAATCTCTTTGGGTTCGCGTTCGTCACCGCCCACGTTGGCGACAAAGTTGACGCTTTCGATGAACTGACGGATTTCGCCGACTTGCGTGCCGATCAAGGCTTCGGGGGCGACGGCCTTGAAGAACCAGACGCGATCAGCGCGGGGCACAATGGCGGCGACCATTCGTACCGTGACTGCCGAGTTCGACTGGCCTTGATGGACGTGGGTGTTGGCGGCCCGCTGGGGGTGCGTCATCGGCGGGACGTTGTAGGTGCGGATTGTCGGCTCGTCTTCGCAGCCGGCGGTCAGGCCGATGCACGCGAGCAAACTGAAAGCGATAACCAGGTTGGCGATTCGGCAATTCATGGTCATGGTTCTGGATATTGAATTGGGGGGCGGGTGTCCTTTTCCTGACATCATACCCGCGATGGAATTCCGGACGAATCCGTATGCTGATGTTGCATCGGTGATGAGCGTCCGATTACGGCGTGACGGGCTCGGGGCAGGGTCCAAGAATTTCATTTTTTTTCACAATTAGGCCAGCGAATGGAACCACGCACCGATAGCAATAAAGTAAGGTGATGGCGATTGGCGGGCCGTGTTGTCGTGACTACAATGCCCGCCTTTTGCAAATGCCCCCAAACCACCGCCGGACAGACGCGCCAAAATTGCTGTTCGGACGGCTCCATGCCTCAACAGGAGCGACCGCGCCATGCCACCCGCCACGACGGAAGAGAAGTCATCCAAACCGATCAAAGAGCTGAACTCCGCGGTGGTCTTCTTCGCAGGCGACTCCGGCGACGGCATGCAGTTGGTCGGCACACAGTTCACCGATACCAGCGCGATCTTCGGCAACGATGTCGCGACGCTGCCGGACTTCCCGGCTGAAATCCGCGCCCCCGCCGGCACCGTGCCGGGTGTGTCCGGCTTTCAGGTGAACTTCTCTTCGGATGACATTCACACGCCGGGCGACGAAGTCGACGCGCTGATCGCGATGAACCCTGCCGCGTTCAAGGCTCACATTGATGATGTCAAGGGCGGCGGCATCATCATCGTCAACGAAGACGAGTTCAACAAAGTGAACTTGCGCAAAGCGGCGTACCCCGAAGGGTACAACCCACTCGATGACGAGAAGTACACGCACGCCTACCGTCTATATAAGGTGCCAATCACGCGCCTGAACGAAGACGCGCTCAAGGAAAGCGACCTCGGCGCCAAGGGCATCGGGCGCTGTAAGAACATGTGGTCGCTGGGTCTGATCTTCTGGCTGTTCGACCGTCCGCTCGATGTGACCATCAGCTACCTGGAAGATTACTTCGGCAAGAAGAAGAATCTGCCGGAGGTCGCCGCCGCCAACGTCAACGCACTCAAGGCCGGCTACTACTTCGGCGAGACTGCGGAGATCTTCAGCGAGCATTACCAGGTGCCCAAAGCCAAGGTCGAGCCCGGTACGTATCGCAAGATCATGGGCAATGAAGCGACCGCGATGGGTCTGGTTACCGCGTCACATCTGGCCAACCGCACACTGGTGTACGGCAGTTACCCGATCACGCCTGCGAGTCCCATTCTTGAATCACTCGCGAGCATGCGGCAGTACGGTGTCAAGACCGTGCAGGCCGAGGATGAAATTGCCGCCATCTGCGTCGCCATCGGCGCCAGTTTCGCCGGGCAGATTGGTTCCACCGGTACGTCGGGTCCCGGCCTCGCGCTTAAGAGCGAAGCGCTCGGCCTGGCGGTGATGACTGAACTGCCGCTTGTTGTGGTTAACGTGCAGCGCGGCGGACCTTCCACCGGTCTGCCGACCAAAACCGAACAGTCCGACTTGTTGCAGGCGATGTTCGGCCGCAATGGTGACTGTCCGTTGGTGGTCGTCGCCCCGCAATCGCCGGCCGACTGTTTTGAGATGGCGATCGAAGCCACCCGGATCGCGTTGCAGCACATGATTCCCGTGGTGATTCTCTCAGACGGTTACATCGCCAACGGTGCTGAGCCGTGGCGTGTACCTTCGCCGGAGGATTACGACGCGATTCAGATCAATGACAAGTTCGATCCCGAAACGTATGAGCCTTATTCGCGTGATGAAAAGCTGACGCGTCCGTGGGCGTCGCCCGGCATGCCGGACCTGATGCACCGCATTGGCGGTCTGGAAAAAGCAGAGATCACCGGCAACGTCAGCTACGATCCGGAAAACCATCAGCGCATGACCGACGTGCGCATGCAGAAGGTCGAACTCATTGCCGATCACATCCCGCCGCTTGAGCCGCACGGTGACGCGTCGGGTGACTTGTTGGTCCTCAGTTGGGGCGGCACGTACGGCTCGGTGATTTCCGCCGTTGATCGCGCCCGCGCGGCTGGCAAGAAGGTCTCCGCCGCTCATCTGCGTTACCTCAACCCGTTCCCGAAAAACCTTCGCGAAGTGATCAGTCGGTTCAAGCAGGTGCTCATTCCTGAGTTGAACACCGGGCAGTTGCGCATGCTGATTCGAGGTAAGTATCTCGTTGACGCGAAGGGGTTGAACAAAGTGCAAGGCAAGCCGTTCCTGGTCGATGAACTGGAACAGGCGATTGATATCCTGCTGGAAGGCAAGTGGCCGCAAGGCAAGGAATACCTCGTGCCGCACGAACACGCGGTCACGGTAGAGTAGGCTTCGGCATCCAAACAAAAGGCGCGGGCGTTTGCCCCGCGGATGGATCGCACAAAGAATGTGGTAGACGGTTGTATCCAAGCTCCGCTTCGCGAGAAAGCGACTGAACCATGGCGACTGACACTCAAATCCCCGTCCTTAAGCCCAAGGATTACGCGTCCGATCAGGACGTCCGCTGGTGCCCCGGCTGCGGTGACTACGCGATCCTCAACCAGATCCGCAAAGTCATGGCCGCCATGAAAGCCAAACGTGAAGACACCGTGTTCATCTCCGGCATCGGCTGCTCCAGCCGGTTCCCGTACTACATGAACACCTACGGCTTCCACACGATCCACGGTCGCGCCCCCGCGTTCGCCACCGGTGTGAAAGTCGCCAATCCGGATCTCACTGTCTGGCAGGTCACCGGCGACGGCGATGGTTTGTCCATCGGCGGCAACCATCTGCTGCACATCCTTCGTCGTAATGTCAACGTCAAGATTCTTCTGTTCAACAACGAAATTTACGGCCTGACCAAAGGGCAATATTCGCCAACCAGCCCGGAGGGTAAGAAGACCAAGTCGAGTCCGATGGGTTCGATCGATCTGCCGCTGACGCCGTTAAGCGTTGCGCTGGCTGCGGAGGCGAGCTTCGTCGCACGGGCCATTGATGTCGACCGCAACCTGCCTGCCGTGCTCGAACGTGCAGCCAATCACAAGGGTTCTGCGTTCGTCGAAATTTTCCAGGATTGCAACATCTTCAACCACAAAGCCTTTGGGTACGCGACCGACAAAGAAACCAAGGAAGACAGCGTGATCTACCTTGAACACGGCAAGCCGCTGATCTTCGGCAAGGACCGCGACAAAGGCGTTCGCCTCGACGGCGCCCGCAAACCGGAAGTCGTCAACCTCAACGACAACGGCGTCAAGGAAGACGACCTGCTTTTCCACGACGAGCACGATGAATCGCTCGCCTTCCTGCTGAGCCGACTCAAGCACCCGGAATTCCCGGAACCGATGGGCGTCTTCTACCAGATCGAAGACGAATGCTACGAAGACCTGCTCACCAAACAGATCGAAGACGCCAAAGCCGCCAAAGGCGAAGGCACACTCGAGAAACTGTTCAATGCGGGTGATACGTATACGGTGAAGTGAGCCGGACCAGCGACACTGATTTTCATTAAGCCCCCGGCACGCCGGGGGTTGTTTTTTGACCTCCAACTTATGCGTACCATTTTCGACATGCCGAATCTTCAACCGTTCCATCTCGCCTTCCCCGTGCACGACCTTGAGTTGGCTCGTGACTTCTACCAGAACACCCTCGGCTGCACACAGGGCCGAAGCGATGAAACCTGGATTGACTTCAATCTCTTCGGCCACCAGATTGTCGCTCACCTGAAACCGCGCGGCGATGATGAAAACGAAGCCGGGCATACCAATTCCGTCGATGGGCACGATGTACCGGTTCCGCACTTTGGTGTGGTGTTGTCGTGGGATGATTGGCAGACGTTGGCGAATCGTTTGCGGGCGAGCGGTGTGACGTTTGTTATTGAGCCACACATCCGGTTTGTCGGGGAGGTCGGCGAACAGGCGACGATGTTTTTTCTGGATCCTTCGGGCAACGCGCTGGAATTCAAAGCGTTTCAAAACCCGGAGCAGTTGTTCGCCACGGATTAGTCTTCGGCGACGGCGGTTAACCTCTCTTTGGCCTGCATTTCTTTCATGTCTATGTCGTTGGACCGCCTCTCATCGCCGATTATCGGGGTTGTGGCAATAACTTCGCCGGATCGGCCGTCAATCTCCGGTAACCGATGCCCGATCCTCTACAAACAGAGGATGGAGGGAGACGGCGGCCGTTTGGTCAGCCGTCAGGAAAGCATAAGGATCAGTGCCCTACACGGGTCGATCCGGAAAATGGAGTTCTGTATGCCTCGTTCAACCATGGCATGGGCAACGTGGGTGGTGATGATGAGTTTGGCGATGGGAGGGTGGTCCATGCGCACGGTGCAAGGTCAGGTGGCGCCGGTCGACGCCGGCGCTGCGGCGGCAACCAACGACACGTCGCCGGACGAGATGGACCCTCAAAAGATTTTCGAGGAACTGTTCGGTATGGATGTGCGCCGGGCACGCACCACCAGCGATACCACGGATGACCTTGAACTGGCGGAACAACTGCTCCGCTCTGCGAACACCGTATCGTCGACGCCCAAACTGTTCGCTGTGATCTGTCGTGAAGCAATCGCGCTGGCGTCGGTTGATATGAATGGGCTCGACACCGTGCTCAAAGGCATTGATCTGATGCGTAAACAGGGCGTTGCTCTTACAGCAGATGACTTTCCTTCCGACTTGGCGCGGTTGTATCAGACGACGTACGTGCGCTCCCCTTCATCGCAACGCGAAGAAACCGGTCAGACATTGATTGACGTCTTGCTCAAGTATGGCGGGTTCCTTGAATCGTTGGGCGAGATCGATGCCGCGGTCGTGCAGTTCCGTCGCGCGGATACCGTGGCGCGGGCGATCGATTGGCCGAGCCGGCCTTCACTCACCAAGCGCATCACGCAGGCGCTGGGCCGTAAAACACTATTTGTGCAGATCGAGGCGTTGAAGAAGCGAATGACGGCGAATCCGAACGATGTTGCGGCCGCGAATGACCTGGTGTACCTCTATCTCATCGAACTGAATCAACCACAGGTTGCGGTGCGCTATGCCGGCATGTCTTCCGATGCAACACTCGCCCAACACGCCGATCGCGCCACAAAGCCGGCGTCGGATCTGACTGAGGCGGACGCGGTGTCCCTCGGTGCGTGGTACGAATCGATGCTGGATCGCGCGCCAAGCGATAGCGCCAAAGCCAACGTGCTCGGTCGACTTGTCGGCGCGCTGGATCAATACCTGACGTTGCACGCCGAGGCGGACCTGGATCGTTTGAAAGTGAAGGTCAAGCGAGATCGATTCGCGGAGCAGTTGGCGTCGTTGGCGAAGGTGGATGAACCGGTCGCCGCCACGCCGCGCACAATCGATCTCGGCAAGTTGATTGACCCGAAGGCGCACGCCGAACGCGGCGAATGGCTCAAGCAAGGCTCGCAGATCGCACAAATGCCCGAACGCAAGGGCAGTCTGTTGCGCATTCCAGTCGTGCCGACCGGCAGCTACGAGTTGACCATTCAATTCACGCGCACTGAAGGCGATCGCGGCATGGGCTTCGCACTGCCCGTGGGTGATACCGGTGTGGCGCTTTACCTGCGTTGGAGCGGGAAAGTGGACGGCCTGTCCAACATTGATCGCCGCGACGTGGACCGCAATCCAACAACGCGGCCGTCAACAATGACCAATGACCGGCGTAACGTCCTGCTTGTCCGGATCAATCTTTTGCCCGAGAATCAAGCGCATATTGTCGTTACCCTGAACGGCACTTCGATCGTGGACTGGAAGGGCGCCCGATCGTCCCTCACACCGGATCGGTACGTGCGCATGAAGGATCAGATGACGTTTGGCTTGAATGGTTGGAACTCAAAGGTGGTCTACCACAGTTTGAGCCTGCGCATGCTCGATGGCGAGGCCAAGCACTTGTCCAACCTGAGCGTGAATAGCAAAAGCAAACGGCGATGAACCGTTGGAGCCAATGCGTGCAATCACGTCGTTAGCGGTGCTCAGAAAACCCCGGGCGCAGCCCGGGGTTTGGTGGTGGGGGGCAACAATTGCATTCACATTCAATGCCAACTCAATTGCGGTGCGACACTCGTTTGCCCGGCTCGCAGTAGCACGACGAACTGGGTTTCACATCGGCATCGGCGAAGGCTTTGGCTAATTGCATGGCGACCATGCGGGCTTCGGCGTGTTTGCCTTGTGCGACCAGCGATTGGTGCAAACCGGTCAACCCCCAGCCGTTGTCGCGGTTGCGCGCCAGGTCATCACGGTAGATCTGTTCGGCCTCGGTGTAGCGGCCGGCGGACATCAACAGCGCGCCCAGCGCATGTCGCACGGGCACCATCCATGCCGGTGGTTCATCGTAAACCAGCGCGTCCTCGGCCTTGACGCCTTCGCGCAGCGCGGCGAACGCGGCGTCCAGTTTGCCTTCACGGAACAGCAGTTCACCGCGAATCATGGCTCGGCCGATCGGCAATACCGTCGACACCTTGTTGTTGAAGATGAACCAGTCGTCCGGCACGGCTGCAACCGCATCTTCGAAGGCCGCCATCTCGTGCCGCGCGTTTTCTGTTTGGCCGAGCGCCGAATAGGCGATCGAACGGGCATACCGCCGTATCGCCCGGCTCACCAGGCGATGCTCCGGGTACTCCGGCACGTTGAGGATGTCCTGCCACTTCCCAAAGCGGATCATCACGTGCAGCGTGCTCGGCATGATGCCTTCGATCAGAGGGGCGAACTGCTTGAGCGAATCTTCCGGCATGTCGCGTTCGAGTTCGCGTGCAGCTCGCAAAGCGTCTTCGTATCGGCCGGACATCATCGCGGCGTAGGAGAGAAAGTGCAGGTTGTGGGCGTAGTACACAGCGTACATACGCGGCTTCGGCGCCTTGGCGAAATAGGCACGATCCGCCGCCACCGCGCGGGCGTTGGCATCTACGCCATCCGAGTAGCGCCCGACGCGAACGTAAATGTGCGATGGCATGTGCACCAGGTGGCCGGAACCCGGAACCAGTCTGCGCAGTCGATCGGCGGCGGCTTCCGCGCGGTCGGGATCGTTCGAGGCTTCCACCGCGTGAATGTAAAAGTGATTGGCGCCCGGATGGTTTGGATTCGCCTTGAGCACGCGTTCGAGTACTCGCACGAACTCGGCCGTGTTGCCTTTCGGTTTGCCATCGTTGTCCCAGTAATCCCAAGGCTGAAGGTTCATCAGGGATTCGGCGTACAGCGCGCCGACATCAGGATCCTTGTGAAACGTCGCGTACGCCTCCGCCATCGCGCCGGCGTAAGCCTTGTCCAGCGGTTTGCGATCTTTTGGCGGCGGATAGGCGTAACGGCGGTCGACTGCGCGGATCAACGCCTCTTCCACCGCGGACGCGTTGGGCAAGCGGAGCATGGCTTCGTCGGCCGCATGTCGGGCGAGTTTGGAGCGTTCGTCATTCATTGCCGGGTCGTTGATATTGATGCCGTGTGAATAGGCGATGCCCCACCACGGCATGGGCGATTGCGGGTCGAGTTTCGCCGCTTCATGGAAGGAGCGGATCGCTTCGTCGTGGTTGAAGCCGTACATCAACTGCATGCCCTGGTTGAACCAGCGTTGTGCTTGGCTAGAGTCGGTGGAGATGGTTCGCGTGTAGTTGCCGAACCCGTCATACAGGTGTGCGCCGGATTGCGTGCTACCGCAGCCGGCGAGCGGGACGAACGCAACCACGGCAAGCAGGGCGACGTTGAAACGTTGGGTGGTGAACATGGCATGGTTCCGATTCGATGGAGTGTGGACCAGGGCGCGGTTGGCGGGGGAATACGTGTTCGTCAACGGAGCAACAGTATCTGTATCCACACCGGACGAACAGTTGACTTCAGGTCAAGATCAGGATGACTTGAGGTCAAGTGGCGATTCTACGCCGAGCAGAACCACCGCGCCGTTGCGCTACAGGGAATACTGCGCGCCTGGGTCGCGCGAGCACCGGCGAGGGAAACTTTTTTCTCAACCACCTCGATTTCGAGGCCGATAGAATCCGCATCGGCAGGGAAGTTGACACGGCGCGTTGCGAGGCTACCCTACCGAGTCACCAGCTTTCGGCTAGGTAGCTCAGTTGGTAGAGCACTGCACTGAAAATGCAGGTGTCGCCGGTTCAAATCCGGCCCTAGCCATTTCCATCTTTCTTGAGCCGGCAGTTACAAAACAAACCCAAGCGGCCTTCATGGCTTGTCCAAATCTCCAAACTTGTCCAATTTGCGGCGCTCCGCTCAAACACGGTTATGTCCGGTTTGGTCGATACATCAAATGGTTTGATGCGCCGCCCGGATGGTGGGGATTTGGCGGGAAATTGGTCGCAGGCAGCAATCTCTGGGATTTCGATCGCAACACACCAGCGCAGCAATGTCCCGACTGCGAGCTATTCCTTTTTCAAAGTGACAAAGTAAGGTCGCATTGAATCCATCCGAACGCGATTCAACCGCCTTCGCTGGATTACGCTTGCGACAACAACGCCAAAAACTCACGATTCCCTTCCTTCCCGCGCTTGCCACCGCCGCGAATGGGTGAATCGATGCGGTTCAGCACTTTGACGCCCAACTCCGGCAACACTTCGAGCACTTGTTGCATGACCATCTCGGCTTGATCATCGCCGAGTACGCCTTTGCGTTGATTTGTGGTCTGCGTCAACGCGTCGGCTTCTGCTTCGTAGTGCGGTTTGATCAGCGTGATGACCTTGGCATCCGGCGTATTCCTCAGCCATTGCAGGGCGATTGGAATCGCTTTTGCCTGTCGCGTCCAGCCGAGGTCAATGACGACGAGATCGCACGGTTGAAAAGTTTCGAGGGATCGTGGATCAAAGTGTAGCGCGTTGGTGCGTTCGAGGACGGTGACGCGATCGTCGTTGCGAAGCGTCCATGCCAGTTGGCCGTAGGCGGTGTCAACGGCATAAACATGGGCGGCGCCGCGTTGGATTAAACAGTCGGTGAACCCGCCGACGTTGCAGCCGAGGTCGGCGCAGGTGTTGCCCGACGGATCGATCTCGAACGCGTCGAGCGCCGCTTCGAGTTTGAGTCCGCCGCGAGAAACGTAACGATTCTCAGGCTGCGTCATGGTTGAGGGTAGAATAGAGGAATTCCCGCCGAATGCAGACGATCACTTGACCATATGGAATCGCACCATGATTCGCACGACTTCATTGCACTTGTTGCTCGCCTTGTTTGCCGTCGGTTTGATGGGCTTCCCCGGCGGCGCGACGGCCGCTGACCGCAATACCGAACTGAATTGGAAGCGCCACTGGCGCAACTACGCGCGGCGATGCGTGCAGGTCGGCAACAGGTTTTACACCTGTGCGCTGTACGAAACGCAATACCCCAGCAGCCTCGGCATGTCCACGCAGATGTTCCGCGAGAAGACTGCGATCGAAGTCAAACAACGGTCCGGTACGAACGTGACGATCCGTCGACATCTCAAACGCCCGAACGAAGAAGTCATCATTGCCACTGAATCCCTGCCCGCGATGGCGGTCGGCCAGTACGGTTGGATTCACTCGGGTGAAATCAAAGTGATCGGCAACGCGACCGGCATGATTGTCGATGACGTCTGGCTGATCGATCCCAACGTATTAAAAAAACAGATGAAGGAAGAAGAAGAAAAGGTGGAGCGTCTGATTTCGGGGCGCGATGCATCGGAAGTGCTCGAGTGGCGCTTTGTGTTTCGCGAGGCGGCGTACGAACGGCAGCGCGATCGAGCGTGGCGTCGGCCGGTGAAGTTGCTCGGTTTCTCCACACTGGGCTTGCAAAAGGACCAGCGCTGGACGGGCAAGGCCAATCCAAGGCCAACCGACAAACCGGGCGTCAAAATCGCCATTGTTGACGAAGAGAAACCGGAGAAGTCATCGTCCTCCCGCCGCCGACGGGAAGGCATGCTGGTGGCGGTGCCGCTGGACCTGTTCAAGCGCGGTATTACCGATGAGAAACAATTCATCGAACTGCTCAAGGCCAAGGGGTTCACGAAAGAGAAGTTCGTTGATTTGGTGCTCGAGGAACGCCGCGCCAACGCAAGCAACTTGCGACTGGCGGACGTACGTATCTTCGCCGCGCTGGACGGTCGGCTTTATGAAAACGACGCGGAAGGATTCGGCGAAGCACCGCGCAAGGCGCGGTGAGTGCGTCGGCGAAACAGTTTGAAGTCACGCCGCCGCACGTATCGCCAGGCGATCGATCACGCGGTGATTGCTGTCCACGATTTGGGCCGCGGCTTCCAACGCAATGCGGTAAGCTTGCGGATCGCGCTCGACGCAGTTCAACAGGAACGGATGGCCCTGCGGTTCAAACGCCACCATCATCAGGTCATTCGACGGGGTGAATTTCAGTTGCTCGCATAGGCGCGGTTCTCCTAGCTGTTCGGCAATCGCATGCCAGCGTATCTGCGCCTCTGATTCGCGGACGGGTGGGAATACGAGGATCAATTTGTGCAGCATGCCCTGCGTGGCGATGCGGCGAATCTCCCAGCCGAGCCCTTCAGTCGTGCCAATGAACATGACGATATGCCCGGCCTCGTGCACCATACGCTCGGCCTCGGCCTGCCAGGTATCGTCCGTGTAATACGACCGCGCGGCGCCGATCTTCGGCAACACTTCACCGGGCGCGCCGATCGCGATCACCGGCCCGCGCACGCGCATCTGCAAGGCAATCATCTCCTCAAACGTCGCCGCCATCTCCGCGCGCGAACGCTGCCACTTCGGCTTTTGCAACTTGATTGAGTCGTCAGCGAAGGACCGAAGAATCAACACCGGCAGACGTTGATCACGTTGGCGGATTTCATCACCGCTGACCTGCCATCGCCGGCGCGCCGATTCACCGCCCGCCCAGAACGCGATCAGTGAACCCAGCCACACGTACAGATGATGTTGACGCGGGACGAACTCCAACGCGACGACCAGCGCCGTGACCGGCATCGCCAACAGCAAGGCTGCGACGGCCAGTTTGCGTGGATCACGCGTGATCGGATGAAGCTTGTTGCGATGTTGTACGCACCGCTTGGCGTCAACACCCGGCGCGGGCAGGAAGTGGGCTTTGATTTGTTGGTAAGGCCACGCTGACGCAATCAGCGCCAGCGCCGGCACCAGCAGGGCCCACCACGCTTGGCCGAGCCAGCCCATGCGGTGGAACGCAATCGCGGCCGTGCCGTCGTTCTCGATCTGCCATGCGAGGTAGCCGACCCACAGCACGAGCGCCGCCAACAGCACACCGGCCAGTTGCAGACCCCATGGCTTAAGTTTGCGCAAGGGAAAACTGACGCCGACCATCGCCACCGCAATCGCCACAAACGCCTGGCTGGTCAATCGCATCGCAGCGTGGCCGCCGATAAACCAGAGTGCCCACGCGGCGAGGATGAGGATCACTGCCGAGCCGCGGTTCAGTTCGCAAAGCTTCTGCACGCGGCGATCGAAGCGGACCAGTGCTGTCAGGTCGAGTTGCATCGAAGTTTCCCGGATGGGACTGTTTCAACATCGACCGGATAACTGGGTGGAATAAGCGTTTCGTGCGATCAGACCATCGCTTCAAAAATGGTGCGCTGCGTCATCGGGTTGAACGCCGACTCGCTTCGGCCCAGCCATTTCCACGCTTTGGCCATCGGTGTCAGGCTGCGGCTGGTGCTGTGCAGGTCGGAGCCGAGCAGATCGACCACGCCGTCTTTCCAGAGTTTGCGCGCCGCGTTCTGTGACTTGGCGCCGAACTGTCCGACCAGTGAACCGAGATTGATCTGCATCAGCGCTCCGCGGCAACGCCAATCGCTGAGCCGTGTGTTCGCGCTGTCGCCGCGTACAAACATGTAGCGTTCCACGTGCGCAATTACCGGCGTCCAACCGCGCTGGGCGCAGCAGTCGATCACGTCGTCCGCGAATAGCGGTTCGGTGGTCGTGGGGAATTCAACGAGCAAATACGGTTGCTGCGCCGAGCCGAACGTAAGCAAGTCGGCGTGGGGATCGTGCAGCTTATTGAGAAACGCATCGTCGATCATGTATTCGGCGCCGAGTTGCAGATGGAAGCCCGGAATCTCCGCCTGCATGACGGCAGCGAAGTCGGCGAACACGCTGCGCAACATCGTTTCGTCGGTTTCAAACATGCCGGCGTAAATATGCGGGGTGCAGACCGACCCCTGGTAACCCATTTCCATCATCGCCTTGATCACCGCCATCGCTTCCCGTTCGCCGGCCAGACCGTCGTCGACCTTCGGCAGCAAGTGGCTGTGCACGTCAACACAGACATTCGCGGCGGTCAGTGTGGGGGCGGTTGTCCAGAACGGCATGAAAGGGCTTCGCTTTCGATTTCTCTAAAGGGTGGGAACAGCGGCGGGGTCACGCATCGACGGAGCGACAAGTGTGGCCCCAGTGTAATCATCGGCTGGACAAGTGCGAATACTGAGCGACGTAGATCTGACGGCCGTAGCGATTGATTCGGAATTGTGCGCGGCAAAAATCAGCAGTAAAATGCTGTTCAGACCAGTCGAGGTGGGCTGTTCACGAGCGTTTGGGGTGGTGATTCAACGCGCAGGCGAAGGGGCCGTTCCGGGCCCGAAGTTCTTTTTCAGGGAGCGACGAACATGGCGCAGTGGTACGTCAGTCGCGATGGGCAGCAGCACGGGCCGTACGATGACAAGACACTGCGCGATCTGGCCGCGCAGGGGCGGTTGGTGCCGACCGATTACGTTTGGCGCGAGGGGATGGGTGACTGGGCGCCGGCGTCGAAATTGAAGGGATTGTTTCCGGATCAGGAGTCGAAAGGCACGCGGGATCAGCATGCCTCCACGCCACAGCAGCAGGCGGTGGTTGCCACACCGCGCAGTGCGTCAGGTGCTCAGCCCTCGGCCGATCATTCGGATGCAGGTGAGTCCAACGCCCAAAGCGTTTCGCGGTATCGCGCCGACGGTACGTACCGTTCATCGCGCATGCGTCGCCGGATGGTCGCGACCCGTGAAAAAATCGAGATTGACTTCGTTCGATACATGCCCATGATCAGCGCGATCGCGCTGCTGGCGTTGTTGATCATCCCGTTTCACGCGGTCGGTTCGCGGCGCAACACGACGCTCGCCTGGTCGTGGAATGTGTTTTTCGGTGTGACCCACAAAACCAATTTTCGCAGTATGGAATTTACGTTTCCCACCATGCTGGCAATATTGTTGGCAGTTGCGTGGCTCGCGGCAATCGCCTTGATCGTTGTCCATTTTGTAACGAAGGGATTCGCGCGCAAGATCGCGTTCGCCTCAGTCGGCGGCGCGGCGGGCTTGATGATGCTCATCTCGCTGTTCGCGCTCGGCCCGCCTTCGCCGCCGTTCCACGTGATCGCGATGGACCGCGTCTCGATGGAGGCTGGTGAAAAGTTTGTCGTGCTGTTCAAGTACTTGTTCCTGCTGGCCACGCTGATCGGCATTCTCGTTCAAGGTCGACTCGGAACGAACAAAGCGATGCGCATCACGCAACTGGCCGGCGGCGGCGGACTGGCGCTGATGGCGTTGATCCACCTGATCATGCACGTCACCGAGAACACGGCCGGATGGAAGTTTGCCGGATTCAACCGGGATCATTACGACGCGTTTCGCATCCTGATGGTGACGACCGAGTTGGCGGCTTGCACCGCCGGCGTGTTTGCGCTGATTCAGGCGATCCTCAATCGCGGCACCGGGCTCAGCAAAGCCGCGCTCTGGGTGATTGGCGTGTCGATCATCGAGTTGTACGGCATCAGTGCGGTCTATGTGATGATCGCGTCCGAAACCTTCGTGATGGCGTTTTCGCAGTTCAGTTTTTTCGTCCTGTTCGGCGGGATGCTCATGCTGTTCGGCTCAACGCAGATTCTATTGCTCGAAGATCTGCTGCCGCGTTTGAAGAAGAAGGCGGCCGATCAAGTGTCGAAGAATGCGGAATTGTCAGGCGGCGGCAAGAAAGGCGACGCGAGCAAGACAAGTGACGCAGGCGATATCGAAGCGAAGTTTGAAAAGCTCAAGCAGTTGCTCGAACACGGGCACATCACGCAGGAGCAATACGAGAAGAAACGCGCGGCGTTGCTCGATCAGATTTGACCGCTCATCGTTTCGCCTTCATCCATGCGCGTGTCCCGATTTCGCTGCGGCCTACAATACCGCGATGACCGTGAAACTGCCGCAAGACGCGACCTGTCTGCGCGAAGGCATGCGCTTCGACCTCTACCGCGTGGATGTGAACGGCCCCGACGGTCGATCACACCCGCGCGAGTTCATTCACACGCCCGGCTCCGTCGTCGTCCTGCCCATGCTCGACGATCAGACGGTGATCCTCATTCAAAATCGGCGGCCGGCGGTTGATCAGGTGCTGTGGGAACTGCCCGCCGGCACGCTGGAACCGGAGGAAGATCCCGCCGAATGTGCGGCCCGCGAATTGATCGAGGAAACGGGCTACGAAGCGTCGGCGATCACAAAGTTGACCGCTTTTTTCCCCTCGCCGGGCGTCTCCAATGAGTTCATGCACGCCTATCGAGCCGATGGTTTGAAAGAAGTCGGCCAGGATCTGGACGACGCCGAGGAAATCACCGTGCACCCGACGCCGATGACCGAAGCATTAGCCATGGTGCAACGCGGCGAGATCGTTGATGCGAAGTCGGTGGCAGTGTTGTTGTATGGGCAGGTGTTCAAGTAAGGAACGGTTGGTATGAGTTGGCAGGATCGTGATTATTCCAACGAAGAGCAGTATCGCCAGATGCATTCGCGGCCGGCGTTCGGTTCGCGGCTGACCGGTAGTTCGGTGGTCACGTGGCTGCTCGTGGCGAACGTGATCATTTTCCTGTTGGACAACATCCTCACATACAGCACGCGCGCAGCCAGTTTGTCGCCGAGCCTTCATGGTCACTTCAGCGTTGAGAAGGCGATCTATCAGTTTCAGGTCTGGCGGTTTCTGACGTATCAGTTTCTGCACGCCGACTTGTTACACATCTTCTTCAACATGCTCGCGCTCTACTTCTTCGGACCGATGGTGGAGAAGTGGTGGGGCAGCGCACGGTTCCTGGCGTATTACCTGATCTGTGGGATTGGATCGGTCATCATCTTCACGATCCTGGCGTACTTCCCCGATTTGCTCGGCCCCAATCCACTGCAATCAGGTTTGGTCGGTGCGTCGGGTTGCATTTTCGGTGTGTTGGTTGCTGCGGCGATGGTTGCGCCAAATCAGCGCGTCATGTTGCTGTTCCCGCCGATCCCCATGAAGATGCGAACATTGGTGCTCGTGTTCCTCGGCATCGCGGTGCTGAGCGTGATTGTCGGCTCGGTGAACGCCGGCGGCGAAGCGGCGCACTTGGGCGGCGCGGCGATGGGATTCCTTTTAATGAAGCAACCCATTCTGCTTGGGTTTACGAAGATGTTCGATGCGGCATCGCGGTCGCGTCGAAAAAATGAACGCCAACAACGCGCCAATGAACGTGAAGCGCAGCGCCAAAGGGACCACGAAGCCGAGGTCGATCGCATTCTCGTCAAGGTCAAAGAGCATGGCCTGCAAAGTCTCACCGAGAAGGAAAAGAAGGCGTTGCAGCGTGAGACCGATCGCAAGCAGGCGGGGTGATTCTGTCACCTGAAACGTGTCGAGAGCATCACATCGTTGAACCAGAGGGTTGCATCACAGGGGTGCTCCCCGCGTTAGAATTCCGTCATGGCTGAGCCTTATCTCAAACCCTATCGCGATCATGTCGACGAGCACGGCGCTGGCTTCGCCGCGACGTTGTGGGCCAGCCGCGAGAGCCAGCGTCGGCGGTTCGATGCCATCGTGCAGTCCGGTTATTTCGGCGGCAAGCGTGTGCTTGACGCCGGTTGCAGCCGTGGTGATTTCGCCGAGTATTTGATCGAACGCGGCATCGACTACGACCGGTACGTCGGCGTCGACGGCGTCGATGAAGTGATCGATCACGCCCAACGGCAGAACATTCCACGTAGTGAATTTCACGTCGGTGATCTGGTTGCCGACCCCGCGTTGTTCACCCTCAGCGAGCCGCACATCATAGTCGTCTCCGGCACACTCAATACGATGACGGACGATCAGGTCGACACGCTCTTGCAATCGGCGTGGCGGGCGACGCGGCAGACGTTGATGTTTAACTTTCTGTCCGATCGCTGCGGGCCCGGCGCGTCGCCACAGGCGTATCCTGCGCGGCGGTTGAACACGTTGGCATGGTTGGATTGGGCGTTTCGGCGCACGCATCACGTCGTGTTTCGGCAGGACTACTTCCCGCACGGGCACGACGCGATGATTGTGATGCGAAAGTCGGAGGCGTAATGATCAGGCTGACATGCGGTCATCGTTCGCCATTTCCCGCGCGCGTTTGAGAATCTCTTCCGACACCTCGGACATGGGGTAGTGTTCACGCAGGAAGTTCTGCAACTGATCGCGATTGGCGATGCGGAAATAAACGTTGTGTTCGATGCGATTGGCGGCGAAGGTAACCGCCCGCGCCAGCCGATGCCGTGATGCCGCCATCAGCAGTTCGCCGTCCGACTCCACGCGCAGCGGCAGGATTTCAAACTGCCACGCCTGCCGGCGGTTGATCAGGTGAAGCGTGTTACGATCAACGTCGCGTTCGGTCAGGTCGAACTCGCCGGTGAGTCGGCAGTATTGTTCGATCCATGCCTCTTCGATCGACTCGACGGTGACGTCGAACATTTTTTCAGCGAGCACACCGAACGGCACGCCGCGCTGACGTTGGGCTTCGACGATCTCAAAGACCTGTTGCTCGGTAAGCACGCCTTGTTCGACAAGGATTTGCCCGATCCGGATGTCATGCTGGGAATCGTTCACGCCTTCTCCTTCCGCATCTGTCCATCATAAATATCGGTCGGTTCGGTGTTGTGAATTAGGGAATGCGACCGGTGGTGGGTCCGGGTAATCAGGGCTTTTGCCGACGAGGCAGCCGCATGGTCGGCACGGATTACATTTCCGACGGCGCTTCTTCGACCACCAGTTGGATGTCCGGTTCTCGCGTTTCTTTGAATGCGAAAAGAAACAACGCCAAGCCGACCACACAGAGGATTGCTCCACCGGTGAACACCCAGGTCAGATCCTGCTCGGCAATGTAGCCGGCGACGATGTTGCCGATGATCCGCCCGCCGCCGAAAACCACCATCGCGAACAGGCCCTGAATCGAATTGCGGTATTCGTCTTTGGCGAAGCGGTTCAGGAACAACGGCGGCG
>JANQKH010000609.1 GCA_028281215.1 Phycisphaeraceae bacterium
CCGCCGGTGAAACCGACGCCACGACCTTTGGATGCACCGCCTTCCATGCGTTCGACCGCCCACGTGAGCGTTTCTTTGCGCCCCGATGCTTTGACGATGTGTTCCTTCGGCCCGCGCGGCCAACTGGTGCTGCCGCTTCGTGCTTCGTCGTCCGGCACCGCTTGCAGAACGTTTATCACGCCCTTCATTCCCTCGCGGAAACGCATGTTGTAATACCACTCGTCGTGCACTTCGAACGGTTTGACGCCGTTGCTGATCGGGTGCTTGGAATTCAGAATCGCCTTGGCTTTCCAGTGGGGATTGATCGACCAGTGCGTCTCGTAGTAGCCGCCGATCCACTTTTGAAAGGCGCGACCGGCTTCGCCTTTGGGCACTTCGACCGCGTAATGCATGCACATCAATCCGACGCCGCGATCCATGTGTTTACCGACGGCCTTGAGATGCTTGAGGATCGGATGCCGCCCGCCACCGTCCATGTATAGGATGATCGCGTCGGCGTCATCGAACGCTTTTGGATCTTTCGGCCAACCATTGAGGTGAACAGTGGTGCGCACATCGTCCTTCATTGAACGATTCAATTCGGCGGCGAGCAGTTGGCAGCCGGCGTTGAATTCGTGGGAGCCGTAACCGTGGCTTTTCGTGCCGGCGACAATGACGATGTGTTTCTTGTTCTCCGCAGCGATAGCGTCAGTCGTGAAAACAGCCGTCAAAGTGAACACCACGATCAACGAAAACATTCGAAGCATGAAGGGGCTCCTGTTTGATGCCGCAGGGCAATTATCTTCTCGCAATGGAGACCACGTGGGATCCGGCTCTTCGCCGCTGACTTCTCAGAACCAGCGTGACTCACAATTGCCCACTCCGCTGCTCTCTCATTCTCTCGCTGGGTATTCTCACTTCTGCCATACATTGAGGTTTTTCTCGATCTGCTCGAAATCCACCTTGTTATTTGGTTCGTAATCCTGATTCGCTTTCAAATCGTCAACCGTTACCTTGCCGGCGGGAACGCCTTCCTCGGGTACTTCGAGGCCGGCGATCCAGGCAATGCCGTTGAGAATCAGTTTGCGATGATCGGGGTGGCCCCAGTTCCAGTGGAAGTGTCCGCCGGTGAAGCCGAAGCCCCGACCTTTGTATTTGTCACCGGCTTCGGCGCGATCGACCGCCCACATCAGGTGTTGGATTTTCCCTTCTTCAACCGCTTTGCGCACGTGCGGGTTGCCAGAGTGCGGACCGTCTTTACGCTTGAGCGTACTCTTGGGCGGATGGGCGGAAAGGATCGGCGTGACGCCTTGCATTTTGCCCGGAAAACGCATGTGGTAGTACCACTCGTCCTGCATTTCGTAGGGTTTGACACCGCGCGTGATCGGGTGTTTTTCCGCGAGTTTGGCGTTGATGGTGCGCCAGTGCGGGTTGACCGACCAATTCGTTTCAAAGAACCCGCCGGTGGCGTCGAGCATGGCGAAGCCGGCGCTACCGCGGGGCACTTCAACGCCGTAGTGGATGCACCCGACGCCTACACCGTTAGCGACGAGTGCTTTGAATGACTTGAGTTTGCGCATGATGGGGTGGCGGCCGCCGCCGTCGGAGTAAATCACAATCGCGTCAGCGCCGTCGAACACGCTTTCATCTTTGGGCCAGCCATTGGTGACCACGACGGTTTCGAGTTTGTCACCGATCGCTTCGTCGAGCAGTTTTTTGAAGAGCATGCACCCGGCTTTGTGTTCATGCGACCCGTAGCCGTGGCTTTTCGGGCCGGCGATGAGCACGACTTTCTTTCTCGATTTTATTTGCTTCTTTACAATTTGCTCGAACTTTTTTGCGTGTTGCTTTTCGCTTTTCTTCAAGTGTTCGAGGACTTTCGCGGGATCAGGTTTATCATCGGCGATGACTGGAACCGCAAATATCATGCACAGGATCAGGGCGAAATTTCGTTTCATGTTCAGCCTCATTCCAAATCAAGCAGTTCCAACTCATATTGCCGCATCAATTGCGACACTGGTTCAACACGAGCAGCAACGAGAAACACGGATCGGTTGTAAAGAAAACACGATGGTTCCAACTCACTTGCCCAACGATTTCAGCTTCACATTGCGAAACTGAATCTTCATCGGCGGGCCGGCGTGCAGTTGGAACGCGAGGATGCCTTCACTCACCGCCTTACTGCTGCCGTCGATCGTTTCGGACATGACCGTGCCGTTGATCTTGTGAATCATGTGGTTGCCCTTGGCGATGATGTGCATGGTGTTCCATTCGCCTTGGCCTTTGATTTTCTTTTGAAGTTCCTTGCTGTCACCGAACTTCTCGACGGACTTCTTGCCGTCTTTGCTGTAGGTGGTTTTGTTGCCGCGATCGGAGAGGATCCCGCGACCGGTCTTTTCGCCGTAATTGATGCCGCTGTAGCGCGTGCCGGCTTCAAAGTCGCCCTGGTATCCCTTGACGACGTGATTGCCCACATGCTCCGAACGGTACTGGCAGCCGGAGTTGCCGCCCTTGGAGACGAAGCGGTATTCAAACATCAGTTCGAAGTCGCTGACCTTGCCCCCCTGCCAGATGATGAAGGTGTTGCCCTTGGTGGGATTCTCCTTTGTGGTCGTGCCGGTGATCGCGCCGTCCTCGACGGACCAGAACTGTTTTTTACCGTCCCAGCCCTTGAGGGTCTTGCCGTCGAAGAGCGAATGCCAGCCTTGCTGCGCGCTGGCCGCGACGGGCTTTTTCTCCGCCTGACCGGCAACGGCGAAAGAGAACACGAGGGCCAACGTGGCGACGATTGAAAAGGTCCGTTTCATTTCTTGCTCCGTGTGATCGGGTTGATGGCTGGCCGACCGCATCAAGAGCGGCATCGGCGGTCGGATATGGTACCGCGCCCCGTCCCCCAACGGTTCGATTTCGCAAGTTTGGCAGTTCTTCATCGGTTCGCACTGCACAAATTCCCGGAATTCCAACGTGTACAATGCTGTACGCTGGGATCAAAACCGATACTCCCCTGTCCGATCCGCATCCGGAGATTCCGATATGACGCGAATGACCGCCCTGTCCCCCATGACGCTTCGTTTGATCGTTGCCGCGGCGTTGTGCCTGACCACGCTCACTGGCGCGCTGGCCGCCGATCCGCCCGTTGCACCTGCTGCCATTGCCGCACCCGCGAAACCCGCGGTCGCCAAGGCGGATGCCAAGCAGATTGATCAATGGGTGGCCGACTTGGACCACGATGATTTCCAGACACGCGAGAAGGCAACGGCGAAGTTGATCGAGACCGGCGCGCCGGCCGTGTCAGCGGTTGAAAAGGCCGCCTCGTCGGAAAGCTTTGAGCAATCATCGCGGGCGATGCGCATTCTCTCCCAAATGGCGCGCAGCAAGACCGAAGCGGACATGCTCGCCGCCAACGCCTCCCTGGCGCGACTGAGCAAGAGCGACGACGAATCGGTTGCCGCGCAAGCCAAGAAAGCCATCGACGCTACCAAACCCAAGACGCCGAAGCAGGATCCCAACAACCGCACCATCCAATTGCCCGGCGGCGGAAAAATCCAGATTCAAATCCAGAACGGCGGCATCATCCAGGGCATTCAAGGCGCGCCCGGCGCCATTGTGCGCGGCGTGACCATCAGCAAGACGAACATCAAC
>JANQKH010000628.1 GCA_028281215.1 Phycisphaeraceae bacterium
GACCCAAAGCCAGATATCCGCCGCCATCACGGAGTATGAAGTTCGAACGGGCCGTCTTCCCAAAACGACTGCGACCCCCAAACCGGGCGAACCTGACAACGCTATCGAGCAAGTTCTCGTTCAATTGCGCGCCATCCCAGACATCAACAGCATCATGCTGGCCAAGGTCGACCCCAAAGCGTTTGCGGATACTGATGGTGACGGCTTTGACGAGGTGGTGGACTTCCACGGCAGGCCGTTCACGTACGCCGAGGGCCGTGTCACCGCGCCTTGAACATCACGATTGCCCCCGCGCATTATTTGGCGTTCAACCAGTCCTCACCGATACCCGCTTCGACCTTCAACGGCACGCGTAGTTCCATCGCGCTTTCCATTTCCTGTTTGACCATGTCGGCCATCGCTTTCGCCTGCTCTGTGGGTGTTTCGAGCACCAGTTCGTCGTGAATCTGAAGCAGAATTTTCAATGGCAACTGCTCGCGATGAATGCGACGATGCAGGTTGACCATGGCGACTTTGATCAGTTCCGCCGCGCTGCCTTGCACGACGGAGTTAATCGCCAGCCGTTCACCAAGCGCCCGCTGGTTGGGGTTCCGGGATTCCATCTGCTTGATCTGTCGCCGTCTGCCGAGCATGGTGGTGACAAAGCCTTTCTCGTCGGCTTCGTCGACGCATTGCTGAAGGAACGAATTGATGCCCTTGTAGCGCGTTTTGTAATCGGTGATCAGTTGGCGGGCACCGGGTTCGTCGAGATTGTCGATGCGGCGGGCCAGCCCCCACGATGTGACGCCGTAAATGATGCCGAAGTTGATCGTCTTGGCATGGGTGCGCTGATCGGTGGTGACCGCGTCGGCGTCCACGTCGAATACCTGCATCGCCACGGCGGTGTGAATATCCATGTCCTTGTTAAACGCGTCGATCAGTGCAGCGTCTTTGCTCAAATGCGCGAGGATACGCAACTCAATCTGCGAATAATCGGCACTGATCAGCGAGCAACCATCCTCAGCGATGAACGCTTTGCGGATTTGTCGGCCGATGTCCGTTCGAATCGGAATATTCTGAAGGTTCGGTCCGCTGGAAGACAGTCGTCCAGTCGCCGTGCCCGTCTGGTGAAACGACGCGTGAATACGGCCGTCATCGCGGATGTCATCTTTCAGGTTGCGCAGATACGTGTTGACGAGTTTGGTGAGCTGGCGGTAGTCGGCGAGGTTCGTGAGCACCGTTTCCTGTTCGCCGGTCAGGTTCGGCTCGTCGCATAGCTTCTGAATAACTTCGATGTCCGTCGACGGCCCGGTCTTGGTTTTTTTCTTTACCGGCAGCCGTAAATGCGTGAACAACACGTCAGCCAACTGCTTCGGTGAATCGATGTTGAAGTCATGACCGACGGCATCAAGGATTGCTTGCTTGTGTTGCACGATGCGGCTTTCGAGTTCGTCGGCCTGCTTGTCCAACTCTCTGGGTTCGACGCGAATGCCATTGTGTTCCATTTCGGTCAGCACTTCGACCAGCGGCATTTCCACATCGCGCGCCAGCTCTTCCATGCCGAGCAATTTCAGTTTCGGCTGTAAATCTTCGTACAGCCGCAACGTGATGTCGGCATCCTCGGCCGCGTAGGGAATGATGTCCTCCAACGGCACGCGATCCATGGTTTTCTGTCGCGCTTTGCTCGATTTGGCGCCGATCAGCCTGCTGATTGGAATGGTGTGATGATTCAACAAAGTTTGCGCGAGGTAATCCATGCCGTGTGACGGCGAACCGATCATGTGCGTGGCGATCATTGAATCAAACGTGATGCCTTGTAGATCGACGCCGGCATGCCGTAACACCAACGCGTCGTATTTGATGTTGTGGCCGCACTTGTGAATGTCCGGGTCTTCGAGAATCGGGCGCAGGGTATCGAGCACGGTCGACGTATCCATGTGTTGGTCCTGGTGCGGCGACCGCGTCGGCACATAGACCGCTTCACCGGTTTTCCACGCGAAACAGAGGCCACAGATTTCAACGTCGTTACCCAGGCCGATCGTTTCGGTGTCGACCGCAAAGATGGTTTGCGACCGCAGTGTGTCGGCGAGAGTGTTCAGTTCGCCCTCGGTTAACACGCCGGTGTAGGTGAAGTCCTTCGCGGTGGTCATGCCTTCAGGGATTTCGACGCTCGCGGCGCGGGCATCTTCACCGGCATCGAACAAGCTGGTGGGGAACAGCGAACCTTGACCGTCGCCGTCTTCTCCGGGCAGCAAACCGGATTCGGCGGACGATGGCGATGAGACTGTCCCCGTGTTCGACGCTAAACCGCCTCCGATTGCTGTCGTGGTCGCACCGTTCTCGAGCAAGCGTTCAAGGTCGCGGCCGTAGCGCCGAAAGCCCATCTGTTCAAAGAAGGCTTGTAAACCATTGGCGTCCACCGCCCCGACACGGGCATCGTCCATGGTGAAGTCGAGTTCGAGGTCGTTCTTAAGTGCAACCAGTTGCCTCGACAGAGACATATGGTCTCGCGCGTTCTCTAGGTTTTCTCTGCGTTTGCCTTTGATCTGATCGATGTGTTCGTAGATGCCGTCAATGGTGCCGAAGTCCTGAAGCAACTTCGCTGCGGTCTTGGGGCCGATTCCATCCACGCCGGGAATGTTGTCGACCTTGTCGCCGGTCAACGCCAGGGCGTCGGCGACCTGCTCCGGCTTCAGACCTTTCTTTTCCCACAAATGCGCCGTGTCGATGGTTTCATCCTTGTGAATGTCGAACATCGTCACGCGATCGGAGAGCAACTGTTCGAGATCCTTGTCGCGCGACACAATGCGCACGTTCACATCGTGGTAGGTCGGGTCGTCGAGGATGTGCCGTGTGATGGTGGCGATGACATCGTCCGCCTCGGCGCCTTCCTGCCCGAAAATGGGAATGCCGAACATTCGGGTCATTTCGAGAATGCGCTGGATCTGTGGACCGAGGTCTTCCGGCGCGGCGTCGCGGGTGGCTTTGTATTCCGGGTAAAGTTCGTCGCGAAACGTCTTGCCGGGCATGTCAATCGCGGTGACCACGTACGCCGGGTGAAACTGATCGAGCAGTTTAATCAGCATACCCGCGTAACCAAACACCGCGTGGGTTGATTCGCCGGTGACGGGGCTGTTCATCCCGCCGCGAATCGCAAAGTAGGCGCGGAAAATCTGCGCGTGACCGTCGATGAGATAAAGCGTGTTGGCCGAAGCGTCGGAAGGCATAGTGGGATTCTATGTTGTTTCGCGTTCGGCATACTTAACGCCGCTTGCTTGTCTACGTCACGAGGTGGAATTGCCCTTGCCGCGCCAATCTTTACAATCGCGAACACCCCCTATTGAAAGGAAAAATCATTCAACACTTCGCCGACCGACTGCTCGAAGCCATTGAAAATAAAGGCGGCCCCGTTTGTGTGGGGATCGACCCGGTTTTTGACCGCCTGCCGGAGGCGATTCGCAATGTAACGGCGGAGGAGATTTTTCCCGAGGCGGTAGGTCTGTTGAGTGAAGCCGAACGCCGGGCGTATCTGATTCAGGAATACTGTGGCGGCCTGCTCGAATCGATCGCCGATCATGTACCCTGTGTCAAATTTCAGTCGGCTTGTTTCGAACGTTATCACTCGGTTGGTGTCGAAGTGTTGCACCAACTGATCCAACAGGCGCGCCAACTCGGTCTGATGGTGATCGCCGACTGCAAACGTAACGATATCGGTATCTCCGCGGAACACTACGCCGCCGCCAACCTGGCCGACCCGACCGAGCAGAACAAAGAAGAAGACGTCGAACTTGGCCCGGACGCCCTGACGATCAACAGCTACCTCGGCGCCGACGGCGTCAACCCGTTCGTGAAAGTCGGCGCCGACCAAGGCAAAGGTCTCTTCGCACTGGTGCGGACGTCCAATCCCAGCGGCGATGTAATTCAAAACCTGGAATTGGTCGGCGGCGGCACGGTATCGCACGCGATGGCGAAACTGATCGCCGAACTGGGCGACGGTGACAACCTTGTCGGTTCCAGTGGGTACAGCCTGCTTGGCGCGGTGGTCGGCGCCACGAAGCCGGACGACGTCGCACGGTTGCGCGAACTGATGCCGCAACAGATCTTTCTCGTGCCCGGCATGGGCGCGCAGGGTGCGTCGGCCGACGATACGAAAGCCTGTTTCAAACCAGACGGCACCGGCGCGATCGTCACCGCCAGCCGCTCGGTGATCTACGCCTTTGAAAACAACACCAACGTGCCTTGGCAACAAGCGATTGAGAACGCCGCGATTGAAATGCGTGACCAGGTCAACGCAGCGGTGCGGGGTTGATTACCGTGTTCGACTGGTGGGATGGGCGTCTCGCCCCTCAAGGGCAACCCAAACAGGCAAGACGCCTGTCCTACCAACAGAAAAGAACGTTTTCGGATAATGCCTAATACGCCGGCACGTGCATGTTCGGCGGGCAGCCGTCGCGGTACCAGCCGTT
>JANQKH010000661.1 GCA_028281215.1 Phycisphaeraceae bacterium
ATCCGCCAGATCAACTGGTTCTCCGCATCCACGCCCGCCGCCTCCGATCGATGCAGGCTTACCTGTTGCCACGTGTTCGACATCATGATGCGTTTGTGCAACCGTTTGATTGACCAGCCGTCCTGCATGAACGCATGCGCCAGGTGGTCAAGCAGATTGCGTTGCACCGGTTCATTCGACCGGGCGCCGAAATCGCTGGGCGTGGCGACGAGCGGTTGCCCGAAGTGGTGCAGCCACACGCGGTTGACGAACACGCGCGCGGTTAGCGGGTTTTTGTTCGTCGCGATCGCCTGCGCCAACTCGAGTCGACCGCTTGTGCGGTAATGCTTGTCGTCGATGAACGAGAGCAACTGCGGGAAACGTCTCGGCACGCGCGGTCCCCTTCGGCCGATGTTGCCGCGCAGGAAGATGACCGGCTCGTACAGATTGGTCTTGTCTCGCATGACCATCGCTCGCGGCGGTGCAGCGGGCGATGACACGCGATGCTGATCCACCTTCTTTTCCAGGTTCCGGTAGTGATTCCGTTCATTGCGGAAAATGAAACGCGGAATCTGGGCGACATCTTCCGTGATAAAAACCGGCCCGTCCCTGTCGTACAACACCCGACGGATTGCTTCGCGCGAGGGATCAGGCAATGCTGGCAATTTTGCGTTCTTCTTGCGCTCGGCTTCAAACTCGGCCGCGGTCTGCTCGAAAAGTTTGCCCAACGTATCGGCGACGTCCTTCATCGACTTGGGCGGCGACGCTTTAAACGCGGCCTTGACAATCGGGTTTAGCTCACCTCGCCGCTTTTCTTCTTCGTCAAGCTGTTGCGACAACTGCGCCGCCTCGGTGACAAATCGCTGATGATTTAAGCCTGCGTACCAATGCCAGATCGACGCCACTTCGTGATGTCGCCTCGCCCAGCGATGCATCCACGCGTGCCACTGTTCACCGACGCGGCGGCGAACTTTCGTCGGCTGTTCGCCGGGCAACGGCCCGCGCGAAGCTTTAAATCGCCCGTCATGCCTCACCAGTTCGTATAGATACAACGTCGTGCGGCTGCGCGCCTCCGCCATTGCTTTAACGCGCGTGGCTCGCAAGTAGTCGAACATTGCCTTTTCGCGTTTCGCCAATTCCGTTTTGTACGCCTCGTACGCTTTGGATGCCGGGGGTTGCCCGATTACCGGCAACTGATGATCGTCCGGCTCATCGCTGCTGGCGAACACGCCGTACAACCCGTAGTAATCCTTCATCGAGATCGGGTCATATTTGTGATCGTGACACCGCGCGCACGACACGGTTAACCCCAGAAGACCGCGCGTGACCACGTCGATCCGGTCGTCGATGATTTCCTGTTCGCGGTTGATGAAGCGTCGCCCGACGGTGAGGAATCCCATCGCGGCGAGGTTGCGTTCGTCTTTCAGCTCGCCGCGCGCCTGCAAACGATCGGCGGCGAGTTGCTCGATGATGAAGCGGTCGTACGGCCGATCTTCGTTCAACGCTCGGATGAGGTAATCCCGATACGTGTACGAAAACGGGTAGCGTATTTCGCGCCCCACGCCGAT
>JANQKH010000603.1 GCA_028281215.1 Phycisphaeraceae bacterium
TCTGGTCCGCCGGTTGCCGATTGCACCTGTTGCAACACCCCCATTACCAGCGCGCCTGGAAAGACGGCTCAGCCTGCCTCAAATGTGGCTACGACCTGACCGGCACGCTGGCGTCAAACGGTTTGGCGTGTCCGGAATGTGGTGAAGATCTGGAGCTTGCGCCGGTGCGCGAACTGAACCCGCTTCGCCGCGCGGCGTAAACATGCACTTGTTTTCAAAAGCTCGGCGACTACTTGGCAATCACCGCTCGCGCACGAAGGAACAGCACCAACTCGAAGTCGCTATCGGGTTGGCCGTCCTTCAATTGATGCGATGCCGCGCCGACGAGGATGCCGCCCTTGTCGGGGATGCGGGCGGACGTGTTCAACGTGGTCAAATGCGATTGCGGCAAGACCTGTTTGCCCGCCTTGTCATTCTTGTCTTTCTTGTTGGTGCTGACCGTGGCGATGGAACTTCGGATGGTCATGATGATGTGTTTGCGGTCGGCGGAGAGTAGGGGCTCGACATCAACAATCGCGCCGCCCAACACGTCGCCCGTGCGCGTGTTGCTGTGCTTTTTGAGGTTCCTGGACTTCTTGTTCTTCTTATTGCTGCCGGATGAATGGGATGATTTGTCTTCGACGGTTGGCTTGGGTTGATTGTTCGGCGATGAAACACCCGGATCGGTCGGATCGAATGTTGGCTTCGATCCGTGGTCCAGCGTGCGATGGAACAGCACGCGCGGTAGTATTTTCTTCGGCCCGACGGCTTTCACGTTCGGCTGGTTCAACCCAACGGTGTTCACGCGCTGGGCGTTGAAGCCGACCTGTCGCACGGTGCCGACGATCTGTATTCCGTCCTCGCCTCTGAGCGCCATCGCCGTCAGCGTCGCGGCCGCCTTCTCACTCAACACCGGCGAACCCCTGGTGTGCTTGTCCTTGAGCTGCTCCAGCGTCGTTGAGCGAATCCGCAGGAACATCGCATCGGTGGCGATCTGAATATTCTTCGCCGATCGCAACTGTTTGAGCAGGTCCGCAAGGTCTTTGTGGTTGGCGGGTGTGGTACTGACGACGAGGTTGCCGTTGAGTTCGACGATACTGCCGAGCGTGCCGCCGTAGGCCCGCCAGTGTTCCTGATGGCCGATGATGTCCTGAATCAGATTGATCAGCGATTCGATCAATTCCCCTCGCGAGGTGTGGCCGGCGCCGTCATCGATGATAATCGTGTGAAACGTCGGCGTCCGATCCGCGGCGCGCAGTTTCAATTCCGGTGAATCGGTGAAGTTGGGCGGCTGAACCAGCAGGTCGCGAACGTCGTAGACGATGACCTTCGTCACAATGTTCTTCCGCGCGTCGGCCGGCTCTTCCTTCTGCCCGGGCTCCCCCGAGGCCGCGTGTGCGGACAGAAGCATAAACATCACGATCACGAACCAGTGCGATGCCCGCTCAGAAACGAGGGATCGAATCATGACTTTTTCTCCGTTTCGATCGATACAGGTTGACGGGCTTGGGTTTTCAACACGTTACTTCGATTGCACCACGCGCACGCGCAGGAAGAGGACGACTTCGCTGTCGCCGCTTGGCTTGTCGTTTTTGATCGCGTGCGACACCACGCCAAGGATCACACCGCCTTTGTCCGGCACGCGGCAGGAGGTGTTGAACTGGCAGTGCCGTGAGCCGTTTCCGTCCACCTGTTGCTTGCCGTCGATGCGCGCGGGAGCGGCGTTACATCGCAGGGTCATGATGACGTGCTTTGTGTCGTTGGTGAGTGTGTGTTCCACGTCAAACACAATGCCGCTACGAATCAATGTCGAGTTCGTTTTCTTGACTTGCGACTTAGCTGTGTCGTTCGCGTCCGCCTTGGATGAAGTTGAATCATCAGATTGAGCGGATTCTTTCGCTCTCTCGTTGAACTTGATTTCTTTGTCGGTGGGCACGAATTGATCTTCCAAACCCCACGCATGGACACGTTGTCCGTTGAACGCGAGCAATCGGGCCGCGCCGATGATCTGAATGTCGCTGTCTTTGGCAGTCGCCATGGAAGCCAACTGTTCCGCGGCCTTCTCAGACAGGATGGGTGAACTGTCGGAGTGCTCCTTCTTGAACTTCTCCAATGTGACGGTCTTGATGCGAATGAACATGGCATCCGTCGCGACCTGCTTGGTTCGTGTCATCCGCAACTGGCTTAACAGTTCTTCGATCTGTTTGTGGTAGGTCAGCGGCGCCTTGATGATCAGGTTGCCGTTCATCTCCCGCAAGGACGACACCACCCCGCCATAGGCCGCCCACGATTCCTGTTCGCCGACGGTGTCTTGAATGACGTTGACGATCTGCTCGATCATTCCTTCGCGCGACAATTCACTCGCACCGTGATCGCTTTCAAAAATCGAAGAAACCGCGACCGGAGAATCGGGCGGCGTGCCAACGGTATCGAATGCCGGCGCGCCGGTGAAGTTGGGAATCTGCACGAGCAGGTCGCGAATGTCGTAGACGCGCGTGTCGGTGGTCTTCGGCTTCGGGTCATCGTCCGCAGCGGCATCGATCAATGTAGGACCGGCCGCTGTCAGAACGATGATCGCGATTGCAGGCGACAGGAAAAACATCGATCGGCGAAACGTCGAAGACGAGGTAGAGCGAGACGGCATCATGGACGTACCTCCGGTCAGAGGGTGGGGCGGGCGGAACCGAGCCGAACCAC
>JANQKH010000711.1 GCA_028281215.1 Phycisphaeraceae bacterium
CGGTCATCCATCACCGGTGGGTGATCGGACGACGCCGGCGGCAACGGCACCGCCGCGAGCGAACCGATCATGTCATCCGGGCAAGGCGGCGCAAGCTGCAATCGATCCAGCAACACCGCCCGCCCCTGCAAGGTGTTCGCCCGGTTGTGCGCCATCACGCCCGCAATGCCGTCCGGACGCGCGTCGTTCAAAAACGCGATTGCCTCGCCCACGCAAAGCCACGGCGTCGGATCCACCGTACCGGGCCAGTCGAACAGATCATGAAAGCGCGATCGACCTTTTCGCGGCGAGTTCCAACCATGGCTGATCGTCGCTGGCGCGATGTGGCATTGCCGATCACGATGCACGTGAAGGAACGCCGCACCCTTCGGCGCGCACAACCATTTGTGACAGTTGCCGGTGTAGTACGCTGCCTGAAGCGATCGCAAATCCAACGCCAGCATCCCCGGCGCGTGCGCACCGTCAACGAGCGTATCAATGCCCCGCTCGGCGAGCTGACGAACGATGTCCGCAATCGGCAACACGAGGCCCGTGCTGCTGGTGACATGATCAATCATCGCCAGTCGTGTGTGTGACGAAGCGCCCGACAGAATCAATGCTGTCACCTTGTCGGCATGCGATACCGAAAACGGCAACGGCACGACAACGGGCTTCACGCCGGTGCGGTCGCGCAGAAAGTCGACCACATTGCTGCACGCGTTGTATGCATGATCGGTCAACAGCAGTTCATCGCCCCGTTGCCAATCGATCGAGCGCAGCACGGCGTTCACCGCAGTGGTCGCATTGGGGATAAAGGCCAGGTCGTTCGCGTCACTGCCCACCAGCTCGGCCAGCGCCTCGCGCGACGCGTCAAGCAGCGGCTGCATCTCTCGCGTGAAAAAACGCACCGGCTCCGCTTCCATCTGGTCACGCAGTTGTGACTGGTAATCCAATACGCGCGACGGACACGCGCCGAACGAACCGTGATTCAAGAACGTGATCGACCGATCCAGCCGCCAGTGTTGGACGTGAGGCGACCACAACGAAGTTGCATCGGCGTGCGGCATGACACGGCATTGTGGCGTGTTCTGCTGATGTTGACCAATGCGCCCGCAACGAACCCGTGCGCCTATTTACTCACGCACCAACACAATCCGAAAGCCCACCGTCGGCATGCGCGCGTCGGGACCGAGCCCCGCGCGATAAGCACTGCGGCAGAAGCGGGCCATGCTCTCCCAACTGCCGCCGCGCGTCACCCGGTATTCGCCGTTCGACAACCCGCGCGGCGACAACGTGGCTTTGGAATCATACGGACCATACCAGTCGCCGCACCATTCAAACACGTTACCGTGCATGTCGTGCAATCCCCACGCATTGGCGCGACGGGCGCCGACTTCGTTAGGATGATTCGCATCCGCGTTGCCTTCAAAACAGGCGTGGCCTTTCAGGTCGTCCGCATCAAAATGGTACGGACCCGTTGTGCCTGCCCGGCAGGCGTATTCCCATTCCGCCTCGGTCGGCAGACGGTACGTGCGATTCTCCCGCCGACTGAGCACTTTGCAGAACAGATCGGCCTCCGCCCAGGTGATGTACGTCGCCGGGTAGCGATCACCGACGGCGACCTGCGGCTTGCCGTGCCATGGTTGGCTTTGCATCACGGCCTTCCACTGCTTCTGTGTCACTTCATGCACGCTGATGTGAAACGACTTCTCGATACGCACCGTGCGCTGCGTTTCATCGTCCTGTCGGCCGTCTTCATCGACCGGGCTGCCCATGCGAAACGCGCCCGCGCGGACTGCCGCCATCTGCATGCCGACGCTGTTGGTGAATTCGCGGTCAGACACGAAACGTCCCGCACCCGACCGGGCCGGGTCATAGGTGGGATCCAGGGCCAAATCACCGATCAGGTTGATCTCCTGCTTCGGCTGCGTGGCGACAGGCTTGGCCTTGGGTTGGCATCCCGCCAGCAGGCCGACGCAACCGGTCAGGATCAGAATCACAAACGCCTTTCGCATGGCGGCTTTCTCCGGGTTTCGGGTAGACTGTCTTGCTCACTGCCCCACCAAAGTTACAACCCGCCACCCACTCGGAGAATCGAAATGCGTCATTCCGCCCTTTTCCTCGCAGCCGCGATCGTCATAACCGCCACGGGATACCCGTCTTCAAGCGCGCTCGGGGCCGATAACAAAAAGACTTACACGACCGTCAAAGAAGCGAAGAAAGACCCCGACTTTCTGATCCAAGGTGAATACGCCGGCGAACTGAAAACCGACGACGGCGAATCGTTCAAGGTCGGATTCCAATGCATCGCGCTCGGCAACGGCAAATTCCGAGGCGTCGGTTACGAAGGCGGCCTGCCCGGCGACGGCTACACCCGCGATCTCGAAAAAGTTCAGGGCGAGGGTCAACTCAAGGACGGCGTCGTTGCCATCAAGCTTGACGAACACCACGTCAAAATCAAAAACGGCGTCGTGACCGTCTTCACCGTCGACGGCGACAAACAGGTCGGCCAACTCAAAAAAGTTGAACGGAAAAGCAAAACCCTCGGCGCCAAACCGCCTAAAGGCGCAGTCGTCCTCTTCGACGGCACCGAAGAAACCTTCAAAAAGAACTGGCAGAAAGGCGCACGTATCAAAGACGGACTACTCCAGGCCGGCTGCAAAAGCATCCCCGCATTCCAGGATTTCAAACTGCACATTGAATTTCAACTGCCTTACAAACCCCACGCCCGCGGACAGGGCCGCGGCAACAGCGGCATCTACTACCAGGCCCGCTTCGAAACGCAGATGCTCGACTCCTTCGGACTCGAAGGCAAACACAACGAGTGCGGCGGTATCTATTCGATCAAAGACCCTGATGTCAATGCATGTTTCCCACCGCTGAGCTGGCAGACGTACGACGTCGACTTCACCGCCGCCAAGTTCGACGCCAACGGCAAGAAAACCAAAAACGCCAGGATCACCGTGCGCCTTAACGGCATCATCGTCCACAAAGACGTCGAACTGCCCAAGTCCACCACCGCATCACCGATGAAAGAAGGCCCACAACCCGGCCCGATCTACTTACAAAACCACGGCAACCCGGTCGTGTACCGCAACATCTGGGTGGTGGAGAAAAAATAAAACTGCTTATCCAATGTCGAACGCCATCATCCGGAGTTTTCCATGCCCCGCCGCGAAAAACGTTACTGGCTCATGAAAAGTGAGCCCGATGATTTTTCCATTGACGATCTTGAACGCGTCGACTCGGAACCGTGGACCGGCGTGCGCAATTACCAGGCGCGCAACTTCATGCGCGATGACATGCAGATCGGCGATGAAGTTCTTTACTACCACTCCAACACCAAGCCCTCCGGCGTCGTCGGCATTGCCAAGATATGCAGCAAGCCCTACGCCGACCCCACTCAGTTTGACAAGAAGAGCAAATACTTCGATGAAAAAGCCACGGAAGACGAGCCGCGCTGGATTCTCGTCGATGTCGCCTTTGTAAAAAAGTTCAATCGTGTGGTCGAGTTGGCGGAAATGAAAGCGAACCCCAACCTCGACGGTATGCTCGTGATCAAACGTGGCCAGCGACTGTCGATTCAGCCGGTCGAAGGGGAACATTTCAAAGAAGTGAAGAAGATGGCGGGGACGAAGAAATAGTTACCGATGCACGTGGATGTGTACGGTGGGCAATTCTCGGTTACAGATCAAAACCTGAATCCCGTCAATGGCGGTGAACAAAAATCCCATCCACCCGTCTCAATGGGTGGGAACTCGCGTAGGATGATGGCGTGCCTGCATTCATGTCCACCCTGTGGTTTTACTGGCTTGTCGCGGGCATCGTCGCACTGGCCGGCGTCTGGCTGCTTTGGGCCGGACTGTGGCGCGATCGCAGTCGCGGTCGATTGCGCTGCCCGAAATGCTGGTACCGCCTGGATGGCACAGCCGATCTGAACACGGAAGACACATCAACTTTCAAAGCCGTAGCCTGTCCGGAATGCGGTCGAAAATGCAAACGTCCCCGCCAACTGCTCAAAACCCGCCGACGCTGGTTCATCGCAACCCTTGGTGTCCTGCTGCTGACGCTCAGTTGGTACGGCTCGATGGTGCGCAGCCGCATGATCGAACTGAAAGAACCCTTCGAGCAAGCCGTCGTGCCCACAACCGCATGGATCCTGTCGCTGGGCCGATCCGAGTGGCCGTTGGATAACGAAGCGTTGCTTTCCACGCTCAACGCGCGCACGGTGTACGTGCTCCCCCAATACGATCCCAACGGCGAACCACTGGAACCCATGACGTGGTGGCAGCGCGAGTTGATGGTCACATCACTTTTCAAACTGGCATCTGAATCCGACAACGATTCGCACAAACAATGGGCAATCAATTGGCTGGGCGATCTGGCTGTCAAATCCGACCGTGCGATTGAGAAGTTGTATGAACTGGCTGGGCAAGGCAAAGTCACTCAGCGCACGCGCGCATTGGCCGCCGCCTGCAATGCCAAGGAACGCGCCCTGATCTTCCGTGACTTGGCCATGAAACACACCGCCCAGTTCCCCCAGGACAGTTCCGGCCCAATGCTGCTTGCTGCCATCGGTCCCGTTCAGTTTGAAGATATGCCGGACCAAACACTGTGCGACATGGCCTATGAGCTTTGCAAATCACACACCTTTTGGGGCTCGTTTCGTGAACCGGCGCGCGACCTTTACCTGCTGGAAATGATCCGCCGGCGCACGCCTGGCATTCGACAATTCCTCGCGGAGCGCGCCGTCAAACCCATCCCACCCTTCGACCGCAATGTGCCAAACACTTCCGCACTATCTCTCGAACTTCTGACCGCCCTGCGACGAGTGAATGACCAGCCAGACCCTGTTCACATCGAAGTTTCATCCGACCATTTGCGCGGTACGCCTGGGCAACTTCCCAAAATCACTGTCAACTTGCAATCGGTTGAAACACTTGAATACCCAATCGCTTACCAGCGCGGCGGCGATAACCGCGGCGAAAGACCCGGGCGCTGGCGATTCCACATCGTCAACGCCAATGGCAAGATCGCTACCGTCAGGCCAGTTAAATTCAGCTTCGGCGGCCTGTCGGCTTACGGTGAACTTAAACCAGGCGATTATGGCTTCTTCCTAACCCTCGATATGAACGCCTACATGGACCCCCTTCCGCCCGGCCGATACACCGTCACCGTGCAGTACCACAACGGACAGTTCATTTCCGACATGCAGGATGTATCGCACCTGATCGTGTTGACGTCGAAGCCGATCCCTTTGGTCATTGAGTAGGGAAACGCCAATCCATCCATTCGAGCGAATCAAGCCAACGGCAACACCATCGCCGCTGCCGTCAACAACACCAACCCCGTGATCGCCATCACGATCATAACCATGCTTGACGTTTTGAGGGTTTCCGCTTCGGTCATGCCGCTCATGCGGCCGATGACCCAGAAGCCGGAGTCGTTCATCCAACTGATCGGCTTCGAGCCACACCCGATCGCCAGCGCGATGTAAACAGGATGAAACGGCAACGTGCCGTCGGCGACCATCGGTGTGACGATCGGGCCGATGATGCCGACCGCCGTGATCATTGCAACGGTCGCCGAACCTTGAGCGGTACGAACGATCGTGGTGATGAGAAACGCCAGCGGCAACAAAGCGATGCCGAGTTGATCGATCTGCCCGAAACGTTGCATTTCCGCGGCGATGTCGGTCTGCCGCAACACATGCCCGAACGCGCCGCCGGCAGAGGTGATGAGAATGATCACACCACCGGCCATCAATGATTTTTGTACGGCCTCGGCAAGCTCCTTGCGCGAGGCGCGCTTGTAGATGACCAAGGTGAGCATGGCGATCGCGGCGCCGATGATTAGCGCGATGTTCTTATCACCAAGTGCGGCGAACGTCGCGTTCAACCCTTCCAGGAACGCGGTCGGCTCGACGGCTTTCTTGACCGCGAGTTTCGTCGCCGTGCCGCCGCCGATCAGCAGGACGGGCAACAGGATTGGCAACAATGCGAGCCAAAGCGGCGGGAGATTGGTGTTCTCATTTGCGGTGGCGACATGGTCATCCGAATCGCGTTGGCTGTCCGCGTTCGATTCTTCTGGTTCCGACTGCTCTTCCTCATCGCGCAGTGGAATGTCCCAACGGTTATTCGCCCACCGAGCGTATTGATAGCCGACGACGACGGTGGCGACCCCGAGCATCAGGCCGCCGATCATCATCGCGCCCAGGTCGACGCCCAGTTCCGCCGCGACCAGCAACGGCCCCGGCGTCGGAGGAACCAGCGAATGCGCCATCGTTCCGCCGAGCACGATCGCCATGATGTAAAGCGTGTAATTGCGGCCTGTCTTCCTTCGCAGCGCCTTGCCCAGCGGGATGAGCAGGTAAAACACGGTGTCGAAGAAGACCGGAATCGCCAGCGTGAAGCCGCTAGCGGTAAACGCCACGCCGGCCCGCTTTTCGCCGACCCAATCCAATGCGGAAGTGACGATCCGCTCGGCCGCACCGGACCGAAGCAGGCACGTGCCAATGATCGCCGCCATGGCGATGAGGATTCCGATCTTGATCGCGGTGTTGCCGAAGCCGGTGGCGACGTGGGCGATGGCGGGTTTGGCGGCAAGCGACTCGGCCGCCTGAAGCGTATCCGGATGTACGAAGACATCATTGAAACCAATTGCTCTCGTTTCGCCTTTCGCCGTGACCACACTCGTCATTCCGACTAACGGATCACCAGGGACCGACCGATTGACAGCAAATCCCAGGAATCGCAACGTTTCGGCATCCAAAACACTTAACCGAGAAACGCTCGGGTTTCGACTGTCTAAATGGACTTCGAGTACGCTGATGCCGACATGATCGGGCGGACCACCGACATCGCGCGCCGACACCTCAAGCAATTCACCTCGCAGTTCTTGATTTCGCACCGCCTCGCCCGGCGTCAAACACGCCACCACCAGCGCGCCCAACACCAGCGCCAGAAACGCATGCAACCGCAACGCCAGAATGCTCACCACGACCACGGCCATGCCGATCAGGACGATTGCGATTGCGTTCATGGATGAACCTTCATGTGTGACAGGCCCGTCAA
>JANQKH010000759.1 GCA_028281215.1 Phycisphaeraceae bacterium
GCGACAAGTGACGGAAGCCGATTTCGTCGATGCGGAGCAGTTGCAGAATGTTTGGATGGTTTGCCTCGCGCGCAAGGGCCGCGCCCATCTCGAGGGCGACCCATTTCGAGGTGCCCGAGTGTTCCGAATGCACCGCTATGACGAAATCGGCTTCCGTCACTTGTCGCAGGATCATGTCGACAAACTTCTCCCCAGGCGCCAACTTGCGATCCCACCAGACCTTCACCTGCCGCAGTTCCAGGTCGTGAGTCAACTGTGCGACGAACTCGATGTCTTTGCGGCTGTACGAAACAAAGACTCTTGGCATAAGCACCTCCTTGGAACAGAATCGGTGTTGGGAATAGAAACGGCGGAACACAAGCGGTGTCGGATATCATTTCAAGCGTACGTGCTGTTGCGCTGTCGGGTCACGCCAAAAGTTCACGTTCCAGTATCGCCAGATTCCCCGCCACCGTCTGCGTGCTCGGATGTTCATCTCCCAATGATTTGTGAAAGATGTCCAACGCCCGCCGCATCAACGGCTCTGCCTCCTGCATGCGGTTGGTGGCTTGGAGCAACATCGCGAGGTTGTTGAGGCCGATGGCGACACTGGGGTGGTCGTTTCCAAAGGCTTTCTCGTCGATCTCGAGTGCCCGCCGCATCAACGGCTCTGCCTCCTGCATGCGGTTAGTGGCTTGGAGCAACGACGCGAGGTTGTTGAGGTCTCTGGCGACATTGGGGTGTTCCTTTCCAAAGGCTTTCTCGTCGACTTCGAGTGCTCGGCGCATCAACGGCTCTGCCTCCTGCATGCGATTGGTGGCCTTGAGCAATTGCGCGAGGTTGTTAAGGTCGGTGGCGACATTGGGGTGGTCGTTTCCAAAGGCTTTCTCGTCGATCTCGAGTGCCCTCCGCATCAACGGCTCGGCCTCTTTCATGCGGTTGGTGGCTTGGAGCAACGACGCGAGGTTGTTGAGGTCGGTGGCGACTTCGGGGTGGTCGTTGCCGTAGGCTTTCTCATCGATTTCGAGTGCCCTCTGCATCAACGGTTCAGCCTCTTTCATGCGGTTGGTGGCTTGGAGCAACTGCGCGAGGTTGTTGAGGTAGGTGGCGACTGGGGGGTGGTCGTTGCCGTAGGCTTTCTCATCGATTTCGAGTGCCCTCCGCATCAACGGCTCTGCCTCCTGCATGCGGTTGGTGGCTTTGAGCAACGACGCGAGGTTCGTGAGGTCTCTGGCGACTTCGGGGTGGTCGTTGCCGTAGGCTTTCTCATCGATTTCGAGTACCCTCCGCATCAACGGCTCTGCCTCCTGCATGCGGTTGGTGGCCTGGAGCAATTGCGCGAGGTTGTTGAGGTCTGTGGCGACTACGGGGTGGTCGTTGCCGTGGGCTTTCTCGTCGATTTCGAGAGCGCGTCGGTAGAGTGGTTCCGCCGTTCCATTCTGCGCCTGTCCACGAAACAGCATGCCCAGTTGATTCATCAGGCGCGACGTGGGATGAGGTATGCCGGCGTTATCAGCGAATCCTGTGACCGCAGAAGCGTGTGGCGCCAGGGGTTCCAGCACAGGCCAATGACGAACATCCTTTGGATCACCTTGAAAAAGATCGTTAATCCAATGAAGGGCGTGGATCAGCGATGATGGTTGTTCGTCAGCCTGCTGCTGCCGGGCAATCTGTTGCAACAGTCGGTGCAGATTGAAATGCTGCCAGTCTTTGTCCCAATGCACGAACGCCCAGCGTTCCAACTCGTTGAGCACGTCCAATGCATCGTCCGCGTCGCATTCCGTTTGTTCGGCCGGGTCATACGCCAGCATGCCGCGTGGAATCGGATCGGGTGCGAACCAGGCGAGCGTTTGCAGAAGGTCACTAGCCGGTTGGTTCAGTTGTTCAAATGTCAACAGCCAGGTCTTCGCGATCGAGCGCGGGTAATCGGTGGTTTCTTGATCGAGAAAATCCAGCACGGTCTCCGGCTGATCCTTCAACCGCTGTCGGTAGTCGGCAAAGCTGCGGTGTTTCTGATTGATGTACGCCGCGGTCGTCTCGAGAGCGAGGGACAGGCAGTCGATTTCCTTCGCCAGTTCGCCGGCCTGCTGTTCATCTTCTTCGGCGGACTCCGCCTTGGCGCGGTCGTGATCGGTTGCGTCCAGCAGGTACTGTTTTGCCGCTTCGTTGCTGAGCACTTTCAGTTCAAGCCGGATGACGCCTTGCTTCCACGTGCCGTAGCGGGCGGTGATGATCACGTGCCCGTGGTTGAGTTGCACGAGTTTGTCCTGCACGGCCTCGACGGCTTTCGGCGTGTCGACGTTGTCGACGATCAGCAGCCAGTTGGGATGCGCGTGTAACCACCTGACGACTGCGGCGTATTTCTCGGGCGTTTTCGCGCCGCCCGCATCGATACCGAGCACGCCGGTGAGGTTGGCGAGGTTCTCGTCCAGTTGGGCCGGGGTTTCGCCGGAGATGAACAGGACGGCGGTGTAGTCGTTCTCGTTCCGCAGGGCGTACTCGACCGCCGCCCGGCTTTTGCCGACCCCGCCGATGCCCCAGATCACGTGGTTGGGAAGCGGTTGATTCGCCTGCCTTGCTTTCTCCAGATCGGTGCGAATCTGTTGAAGAAAGTCATCACGGCCGACGAACAGGTCGCCGAGTGTGGGATAAGGCAATGCAACCGGGCGATCGATTTCTTCCTGCGTGAGCAGGTTGAGTTGGATCAATGTGCTGAGGACTTCCTCGAAGAGCATCGTGTCGTCATTGGCTTTTTTGGGAAACGCGCCGACATCACGCAACCTTTGTTTGTGTTCATCCTGTAGGGGATCGAGTTTGCGGTCCTTGAGCCGGTAACTGCACAAACGCTTATCGAAGAACAGCGCGAGCCAGGCTTCCCATTGCGTGTACGTCACTTTCCCGTCGCGAGCCAAGGCGACGACCTGTGGGAATTTATCCTCGAACGTGTTGTGCCGATTGAGAAACGCTTCGACTTGATCGATGGGCGGGACGGAGCCGGGTTCTTCGCCGATCAGATGCACGACCAGTTCGCACCCGGCCAC
>JANQKH010000769.1 GCA_028281215.1 Phycisphaeraceae bacterium
CGAATCGCTGCCCATCGACACAATTCTTTCCAAGTCCGCCTTCGAATGCTGCGTCGGGTTGTACGCCATCGCCGGGGG
The DNA here is from genome assembly GCA_028281215.1 of Phycisphaeraceae bacterium. GTDB lineage: Bacteria > Planctomycetota > Phycisphaerae > Phycisphaerales > Phycisphaeraceae > JANQKH01. Next base: position 79 of record JANQKH010000769.1, read on the forward strand.
CATGAACTGAATGTTTAAATAGCGGTCACCGTTTACCTCCGTCAAAAAGGCTTTGTAAACGCCGGGGCCGAGATCGCCGTTGTCCACTTCCCACTTGTCGGCCTTCTTCTTCATGATCATCATCGTGTAAGTTCGTTTGTCGTGCGGCAGGAAGACCATCGCTTCCTTGCCCTCCTTGTTCGCCCACATGCCCAGCAGGTTCATGTCCATCACCGACTTCTCCGGATCGCTCATGGGAAACAGAAAGCAACCCATCGCCAGCACCGCCATGAGCAGCAGGGTCATTGTGGTCATCAGGGAACGATCGAGTCGGTTTGTAGGCATCACGCACTCCTTTTGATGTGAACATGGACATCATACTTGAATCGCGCCGCGATCCGACGCATGATTCTCCAATCGTACAGTTTGGCAGGTGATTCAGAAGTTCAAATACAACACCAAAATCAGATGAGCAAGGTGGACCAAATTCTCACACTGGTGGGCCGGGAGGCTGAACCGGCGATTCCCGCACTGTCAACGTTGCGGGCGACTGTGTTTCGTGAGTGGCCGTACCTCTATGACTGTGAAGAACGGTACGAGCGCGAATACCTTGCGGTGATGTTCAACGCCCCTGATGTCGTGCTTGTTTTGGCCATGTGTTGCGATCAGATTGTCGGGGCGTCGACTGCGCTGCCGTTGGAGCAAGAGCACGATGAATTCATCCAGCCTTTTCGTGATGCGGGCATCGATCCCGGGCGCGTGTTCTACTTGGCCGAATCGGTGTTGCTGAAAGAGTTCCGTGGGCAAGGTGTCGGGCATCGCTTCTTTGATGAACGGGAAGCACACGCGCTACGGCTGCATCAGGCGGCGATCGATTTGGAGGCATCTGAAACCCAACCCAACGGCCGATTCGACTACCTCACCTTCGCCGGCGTCCTGCGCGATGCAGACGACCCGCGCCGCCCCGCTGACTGTCGCGACTTGGCGCCCTTCTGGAAAAAACGTGGCTATACCATGGACGCGGCATTACGCACCACGTATCCGTGGCGAGAAATCGGCCAGGCTGAGGAAACGTATCAACCCATGCAATTCTGGATCCGGCCGATGAGCGACCTGCTGGCCTGATGCAGATATTCGCGTGCTGGTTTCTCGAACTCTTCATTCCCGCACCATGGCACGCGGCAGGGGCAAACACGTTCATCACCGGCGAAATACACCCGCATGAAGTTCATCGCGGAATACGCTACGCTTTACAGTCTCGCCCACGCGGGGAGAAAAACGTTCATGAAAGTAGCGGTTCCCAATCAAATCACTGATGGCGAAACGCGGGTCGCCCTGACGCCCTCGGTTGTCAAACGGCTAATCGGCCGAGAAATCGAAGTCGATGTCGAAGCCGGCGCAGGCCTCGGCGCGATGCACGCCGACAGCGATTACGAATCAGTTGGTGCGGAGATTGTGCTGACCACTGAGCGCGAACGGATCTGGTCCGCAGACGTGGTGGTCACGGTGGATCCTCCGACAGTGGACGATGTCAAATCGATGCGTGAAGGCACGATCCTAGCCGGGGTTTTGCATCCGACGCGCCAGCACGAGCTGGTCCAGGCGTTGCAAGGTCGCAAGACCACCGCGTTTGCGATGGAATTTGTGCCGCGCATCACGCGAGCGCAATCGATGGACGTGCTCAGCTCGCAAGCGAATATGGGCGGCTACAAGGCCGTGCTGCTCGCGGCGAACCACAGTGCCAAAATGTTTCCGATGATGATGACGGCGGCGGGCACGATTTCGCCGGCGAAGGTATTCATCATCGGCGCAGGTGTCGCGGGTTTGCAGGCAATCGCAACTGCGAAACGGTTGGGCGCGATTGTCGAAGCGTATGACATTCGCCCGGTCGTCGAAGAACAAGTCAAAAGCCTCGGCGCTCGTTTCGTCAAACTCGCGATAAAAGCCGAAGATGCGGAAACGGCCGGCGGTTACGCCAAGGAACAAACCGAAGAAGACCGACAAAAGCAGGCAGAACTGATGGCCAAGCATGTCATCGGCGCCGACTGCGTGATCACCACCGCGGCGCTGTTCGGCAAAGCGCCGCCGATGTTGATTCCTGCCGATGTGGTCAACCAGATGAAAGCAGGCTCGGTGCTGATCGACATCGCCGCCGACCCCGACGCCGGACGGGGCAATTGCGAAGCAACCAAGCCCGGCGAGGTTTACACCACCGAGCACGGCGTGATCATCGACGGCACGTTGAATCTGCCCGCGACGTTATCAGTCGACGCCAGCCAGGCATACGCGAACAACATCTTCGCGTTTCTCGAAGAGATCACCGAAAACGGAAGCATTTTGCTCGATCTGGAAGACGAAGTGCAACAAGGTGCGCTAATCACACATCAGGGCGAAATCAGAAACGAACTGGTCAAAACAACGATGGAAAGTGCGGGCTGATTCGGACTTTTCTCAGGAAGACACAGACATGGATTCGTTCATTCCCAACCTTGTGGTCTTTGCCCTTGCGATCTTTCTCGGTTTTGAGCTGATCACCAAAGTGCCGTCCACCCTGCACACACCTCTGATGAGCGGTAGCAACGCGATCAGCGGGATTACCATCGTCGGCGCGCTGTTATGTAGTTTCAGCGACACGCTTGGTTCGTTCGGCGTGATCCTCGGGTTCCTGGCAGTGGTGTTTGCCACAATCAACGTCGTCGGCGGTTACGTGGTGACCAACCGGATGCTGGAAATGTTCAAGGAGAAGAAGTAGGGACGGCCCCACGATTCAACCATGCTCACACTCGCGTTAACCAAACCCGAATGGATCAACCTCGCCTACCTGGGCGCGGCGGTGCTGTTCATTCTCGGCCTGAAGAAACTGGGCAGCGTGAAAACCGCGGTGCGTGGGAATCAGCTTTCCGCGCTGGGCATGCTTGTCGCCTGTATCGTCACGTTCTTTTTTCTAGCCGGCGGGGACGCGATCAGCCTGATCTGGATCGCTGTCGCGCTCGGCATCGGGGGAACGGTCGGATTCCTGCTGGCGACGAAAGTCCAAATGACCGGTATGCCGCAGATGGTCGGCTTGCTCAACGGCTTCGGCGGCATTGCGTCCCTGCTCGTTGCTTGCGGCACCTATGCGCTGGTCGGTTTCTACGACGCGTTGCCTTGGGACAACACCTTGGCGACGGGCTTGGCCGTGCTGATTGGCGGGGTAACGTTCACCGGATCTCTCATCGCATTCGGCAAGTTGCAAGGCCTGAAGATCACGCCGAGCAAACCCATTCAGTTCGCCGGGCAGAAGTGGGTCATCGCAGGCATGAGCCTCGCCTGTCTCGCGCTGACCGGCGTGTTGATGGCCGAACCGGGCGAAGGCTGGACGCTCGTCGTCATCGCCGTGCTTGCGCTCGTGCTGGGCATTCTGTTGGTAATCGGCATCGGCGGCGCGGACATGCCGGTCGTCATCGCGCTGCTCAACAGCTACTCCGGCATCGCAGCGTCGATGGCCGGCTTCGCCCTGCGGCCGACCAACCAATTGCTCATCATCGTCGGCGCGCTGGTCGGCGCGTCCGGGCTGATCCTCACCAGCATCATGTGTAAGGCGATGAACCGCTCGCTGATGAACGTGTTGTTCGGCGGCGTCGGCGCGGAAATAGCGGGCGGCGGAGGAGGTGACGGCAAGGCGCAAGGCACGGCGAGGGAGATGACCGCCGAG
>JANQKH010000780.1 GCA_028281215.1 Phycisphaeraceae bacterium
GTGGCCGGGCTCAGCCAGGTGCACACCGCCCCAGTCGATGATGCCGGTGATGCAGCCGCCGGCGTCGACGAGGATCTGATGGGCGTAAAGATCACCATGCACGAGGCACTGCGGCCGCGCTTCGCGTAGGGGTTCGATCCGTTCCAACACCCGCCGCCATGGCGAAACGTCATCCACGATGCGTAATGATTCGATTGATTGGAGACGTTCGGCCAGTTGAGCTCGCCGATAGGGAAGGTCAAACCGGCGAATCGTGTCCGGCTCCGCGCCGTAACGCATCGCCTCTTCTGCATCGATCGAATGGAGCTTGCTCAAAAACTCACCCAGCCGCTCAGCATTGGCGTCGTATTGATCATCCGTCACGTTCGCGTAGCTTGCCACGACGCCGGGCAACCAACGGTATCCTGCGAACGGTGAAGCATATGCATCGCACGACTGACCGACCAACACTGGTGTCGAAATCGGCAACAGCAGGCGATCCGCCAAGTGGGGCATCACGCGAAGCTCGTTTTCCATGCATGCTACGCCCAACTTGCGTCGCGGAAAGCGAAACACGTAGTCGCGGTTGACGCGGAAGACGGTGTTGTCCCAGCCGTTGCCGACAAACTGAATATCAACCGGCGCCAGCGCAGCGAACTGCGATTCGATCAATCGCTTCGCCATCGCGGCGTCGACTTCGTGTTCAGCATCCCATTGCTTTGCCATAGTTCATTCGTACCCCTGTTCAGTCGAGTCGCTTGCGAGACGCGCTGTCGATTTGACGCAAAGCGACGTCAGTATCCGTTACAATCCTCCACTTCACATTCAAACGGGCAATCGCACATGTCTGACAAACTCGTTTACCCTGAACTGACGCCTGATCTTCAAGGCGGATTCAACTTTCGCATGCTGAAGTATTTTGGCGCTGGTGCGATCATGGCGTCGGTCACCATCGGCAGTGGTGAAACGTTCTTCGCCTCGCGCGGCGGAGCGATCTTTGGCTATGCGCTGCTCTGGTGCTTCGTCGGCGGCGCCATCATGAAAGGCGTGCAGGTTTACACCTCCGCCCGCTACATGACGCTCACCGGCGAACACCCCATGGCCCACTGGAAATACCTGCCCGGTCCGCGCGGTTGGGTGCCCACTGCTTTTGCCATCATCAGCATTGCATGTTTTCCATTCTGGCTTGCCGGACTTCCACTTTTCATCGGCAAGACGATGAACTGGATGTTTGAGATCGACCAAGCGGTCGCCAATCTGCCGGAGATCAAGGCATTGACCGGCGATGCAAAAGAAGCTGCGATCAACAACAAACTGCTTTTTTACGGCCGACTCTTCGGCACAGCGTGTGTCGTCATCGCCGTGACGCTGACTTGGTTTCAAACTTACGGCATCCTCGAACGCGTGCAGACCATCGTGGTCGCGATCTTGTTGCTTAGTATGCTCGCCGCCTGTTTCGCTTCCAATCCGGACTGGTTGGCCGCTCTGGCAGGTCTTGTGCCGAATGTTCCCGAATATGAACCTTGGATTGCTGAAAAATATGAGAGCATTTCGAAAACGCCGGAGTGGATCGAAGTCGGCGTATACCTTGGAGCGATCGGTGGCGGTACTTATGACTACATTGGGTACATCGGGTGCTTCCGTGAGAAGAAGTGGGGATTGATCGGCCAGCACGTGACGGCGGATGACCAACATGAAACCGAGACAATTGCCCAGAGCGCCGCGACATTGCCGATCGATACCGACGACGCCAACATTAAACGAGGCCGACACTGGCTCTGGCCGGCGAAGATCGATGTGGGCGTTGGTTTTCTCTGTGTGCTGATTTTCACCATCTGTTTTGTAGTCCTCGGTGCAGTCATTCTCAATCCCAAGCAGGCTGTGCCGGAAGGCAATGATCTTCTGACGCATCAGTCTCAGTTCCTGACCCAGAATTTTGGTGATGGATTTAAATATGTATATATGGTCGGCATCTTCGCCGCGTTTTTCGGCACGATCTATGGCGCTTACGAAATCTACCTGCGCACGGCTTACGAATGCCTGATGCCCCTGAGCGCCAAAATGCGCGCCATGCCTCAAAAGAAGTTCCGCGCTGTTGTGTTGACCTACTGCGCGATCGGCGGCCTGACCATGCTTTGGACGCTCGACAATCCGGGAAAGATTGTCGGGCCCGCCGCCATTGTCGGCGGTGTGTTCGCCTGCGGCCTGTGGTGCTTCGCCATGATCTGGGCGGATCGTAAGTTCCTGCCCAAAGCATTGCGCATGGGGCCGATTTTGTTGACGCTCAACATTATCTCCGGCGCGGTGCTGACCGTGCTCGGTCTGCAGGCGATCTACGACTTTGTGAAAGGCCTCTTTGCCTGATCCGTTGTCCATTCAAACTCCCGGTAGTTTCCCTACATTAAAAATGAATCATCCGCCCATCCACGCCCAGCGCCGCTTCGTGGACGGATTCACTTAACGTCGGATGCGCGTGCATCGTGTTGATCACTTCTTCGACGGTTGCTTCGAGCGTCATGCCCAAGCCGATCTCGGCGATGAGTTCGGTGACGTTCTCGCCGATCATGTGGCAACCAAGGATTTCGCCGTACTTCGTGTCCGCGATGATCTTGACGAAGCCCTGCGTTTCGCCGAGCGCCTGTGCTTTGCCTGACGCCATCAGCGGGAACTTGCCAACCTTGTAGTCGATGCCGTCTTCCTTCGCCTGTCGCTCGGTTAATCCAAGCGACGCGACCTGCGGATGGCAGTACGTGCAGCCGGGGATGGCGTTGTAGTTGATGTCCGGTGCGTGGTGGCCGGCGATCCGTTCGACACAAAGAATCGCTTCTTCGCTTGCCACGTGCGCCAACCAGGGCGGACCGATCACATCGCCCACCGCGTAGATACCCTTGACGCTCGTTTCGTAATTCGTGCCGGGTTTGCGGTAGTCGACCTTGATGTGATCCTTGAACGTCTCGATGCCAAGCGAGTCATCGAACAGGCCGTCGTAACGACCTTTGACGCCGATAGCGACAAGCACCTTGTCCGCCTTGATCGTTTTCGCCTTTGCTTCGTCCGGCTTGTTGTCTTTGGTCAGCGGCGCGTACGTCACTTCGACGCCGGTTTTGGTCTTCTTAATGTTCGTCGTGATCGTGGAGGTCAGGCAATCCACCTTCAACTTGCGGAACGCTTTGCCGATCGCTGCGGAGACATCGTCATCTTCGATCGGCAGCAGGCGATCCATCATCTCGATGACGGTCACCTTGGTGCCGAACGCGTGATAGAAGTAGGCGAACTCCATGCCAATCGCGCCGGCTCCGACAATCGCCAAACTCTCAGGCTGCTCCGCCAGCGTCATCGCTTCCTTGCTGGTGATGATCTTGTCACCATCAAAGTCCGCGCCAGGCAGCGGGCGCGGTTGCGCGCCGGTCGCGATCAGAATGTGCTTCGCTTTGAGCGTGTTGGTTTTCTTGCCGGGCTTCGACGGATCGCCGTCTTTCAATTCGTAGACTTCAACTTCACCGGGTTTGCTGATCTTGGCGTGCGAGCCCTCGAAGTGGGTGATCTTGTTTTTCTTGAACAGGCCGTGGATGCCCTTGTTGAGGTTGCCCGCGACGCCTCGCGATCGGCCGATCACTTTCTCCCAGTTGTGACGAACGTTGTCGGCCTCGACGCCCCACGCGTCGGCATTATGCTTGAGTCGATGATAAAACTCCGCGCCGGCCAGCAGCGCTTTGGTGGGGATGCAGCCCCAGTTCAGACACACGCCGCCGAGCTTATCGCGCTCGACACAGGCCACGCTCATGCCGAGCTGCCGCGCCCGAATCGCCGCGACATAACCCGCAGGCCCGCCGCCGATCACCACCAAATCAAATGAATGCTGTTCCGACATAATGCTTCCTTCGGGTCAAACGAGGCGGGATTGTAGCGATTTGGATGAGAGGAGCCTCTTAGAAATGACGGAAGGCAGGTACGTTAACAATCCAGTTGACCCACTATTGGTATTCCAGCGATGCTTATCTTTAGTCCAGAATCCATCATTCATTTTCATTTCTTCCTGCTTTCCTGCATTCCTAAGAGGCAATCCTCAATTCGCATCCGGCAATAACGGCCCCGCCAGTTGCTTCATGAAAAACAACCTGCCCGCCATCGTCGGCATCCAGCTTGACGGGATCCACGGGTCGGGGCCGTATTGCAAGGTCACGCACAGACTCATGCCCTGCCACATCGCGCCACGATCCGGATACGCGCCGTCGGCGCCGCCGATGCAAAAGTCACTTTGCAGGAACAGACCGGGCCCGATGGTGTTCGCCCAACAGGGAATGAGTGTGAAGCGGCTGTTGAACGAGTGCAGCGCGTTCTGTTCGACGGTCAAAGGATGCAGTGCCTGGCCGATGCGATGCGTTTGCTGTTGCCAGTTGCTGAGGATTTCATATTCGCCGGCGATCTGGGGTTCCCAGAATGCAATGTGACATGCCCGGCCGATGCCGTACACGGTGACGAGCTTGCCGCCTTGCGCTTTGATTGCCGCGATCTTGTCCGCATACGTCGGCAGGTTCTCCTTCGTCGCGAAGTTCCGCTGCTCCGGCGGCACGGTGTATTTCTTGAGCGGATCAAACAACGCTTCGGTCATCGCATGTTCGAAGCCGCCGGGTTGATCGCCGGGGAACGTGTTGCCCTCTTTGTCGGACCATTCGTCCATGTTGAACGTGGTCACGTGATTGCATTTCGTTTTGCTGTCACGAATGCGTTTGACCACCTGCTTGTACATGCCCATCGGCCCGACGGGTAGAATCAGCGCGAGCGGTCGACCCTTCTTCGCCGCCTTTTCTATCTGATCCGCGATGGCGTTGCCCATCTTCTTATCCATCTCCTTTACATCCTTCACCGCCACCGGCTTGAACTTCTCGTGCCAATGCTCGGCCGGCTCCGTCAACTTCTTGCGGCCCGTCGCGCAACACGCGTCGATCTTCTCAAAGTCCCAGCCCGACGGATAAAAACCCTCGAGCAGCGAGCCGGCCACGGTGGTCATGAAATTGATGTCAGACATGATGGTTCTCCTGCAAAACCGAAGGGCGAATCATACTGCACGGACATGAGATCCCGGTTGCCGACGGGAGACCGTCTGGCAACGGGAAGCCGGTTGCCAACGGGAGCCCGTATGCCCGGTCCGGCATGTTTGAGCGGACAAAACCAGCCATGTCCGGACATAGGGGGGTACTTTGACTCCCGAAAATCGGGTTTAAGTCACTTGTATACATAAGGTTAAGCCGATGTCCGGCCGAAATGTCCGGACGTCCGGACCCTGTTTTTGGCCCCAAAACGCGGGTTTCCATGTCCGCAATCATGTCCGCAGCGTGTCCGGACATGTCCGGCGGACATGATTTGACGACATCTGTGCGCACAGACATCAAACACGGACAAGGTCGCACGCGTGCCGCTTGCGGCTCGCCCGCCAGTGGCGCGTGATCGAATTTGATGAATCGTTCCAACACAACGACCTCCGGAGAAAGACATGCCCACACCAATCGCGCGGGAATGGCCCATTGTACCCGAATTCCAAACAAAATGCGAGTATGTTTTCGTGTGATTTCGAACTGTCCGGAAGAAATGGTCCCTTTGCCGCGCTATAATCCAAGTGCGACGGACATGTCAGCCAAACTTTCGGGGACCAGCTATGGCACACAGCAGCATCATCTTCATCCTTTACGGGATCGTTCTGTTTCTCTTTCTGTTCAACCCGGACAAGATCAAACGGCCCAAGCATTTTCGCAACGCGTTCATCTTGTGGGTGATGGCGATTCTGGTCATGGTGCCGGTGACGATTCTCACGTTCACGCTCGGCCGATTCGACTTGTATGGATTTATCTACCTTGCCGGCGCCGTGTTGTCGTGGTTGCTGGTGGTGTTGAGCATGATCGAGTTTTACAACGCGTTTCAGACCGGCCGACGCATGACCGTCCGTCGCGGCATCGCGCAGGCGCGGCAGACGATCGGCTCAATCATGCAGGATGATGATGAAGCCGATGCGGCTTATGAAGGAGCCAACGAATACGAAGTCTACGACGATTCGGCCGGCGCAACGTATCAGCGTGTCGATCCCGACGACCCGGCCGCGGCGATGGCGGCGATGCAAGGCGGACACACCACGTCCTCGCCAACCCCGCCGCCGCGAAATGCGCCTCTACCGACGGCTACGGCACAAACGTCACCATCACACACCGCGCCGCAAGCGCAACCGGCGACGCAAACACAACCCGCACCGGCGCATGTGGCCGTGGACGCCGACCCAGCCTACGAGTCATACGAAACCGCGGCGACGGGTCTGTCAGCCACCGATCTCGACCGCGCGATCGCCGACTACACGCGTGCGATTCGCTTGCAGCCGGACAACGCACTGGCGTACAACAACCGCGCCAACGCCTTCGCCGACCGTGGCGAAGCCGAGTCCGCTCTGGCCGACTACAACGAAGCGATCCGCCTCGAACCGGGCAACGCCACGCTCTACCACAACCGCGGCCTCCTGCTCGCCCAGATGGAACAGTTCGACGCCGCGATCGAAGACCAGACGCAGGCGATTCGTTTGCGCCCCGACTACGCCGCCGCCTACAACGACCGCGGCATCGCCTACCGCAAGAAAGGCGAACAGGCGAAAGCGGAGAATGATTTCCGTTTGGCGAAGTCGGTGTTGGGGTGATTGGAGCCCCATGTGGATTTGGATGTTCTTGATCCACCCACTCGTGGGGGAACAACGCGAGAGACCCACCTGTGCGACTTCATTAGGCCTACAATCAATCAACAAGAGTGAGGATTGTCTCATGGCCTACATCAAATTGTGCGTCATTCTCCTGCCTCTTTCCTTTTCAGGGTGTGGCGGCAATGGCGACATTGAGTCTGCGAAGACCGTCACCATTTACGCTCTTTATCCCTACGACCTGTTTGATCACAAACTTTACCCAGATGCGCCGCGCCTAGATGGCTTCGTTGTACTCGGTGAGAAAACCATTACTGACGAGACCTTGCCGCGGATGTTGCAAAGCGCCTTGAATCGGTCGATTGGGACAGGTGTAGGTGCTAAATGTTTTTGGCCACGTCATGCGATCAAGGCGGATGACAAGATCTACATGCTTTGCTTCGAATGCAACTGGCTTGACGTCACCGATGAAGAACGGAAGGAACTCACTGATGAAAGTAAAGAGGTATTTGATCGCATTTGGCTCGAACAGGGGTTGCCATTGCATCAGAAGAGTTACAGCGAGGAGTGGGATCGTTATAAACAAGTTGAATCGTCCACCAGCGATTGAGTGATTCAACTGATGTTGGCCCATGTCCCGTTTGATAAAGACATCGTGTCATGTGGCGCCAAGTCATGTAGGTCCGGGCCCGCCCGGACAGGTATGGAAATCAAAGCTGCAAATGTGTCCGGGCCTGCCCGGACCTACCCGGCTGTGTGATGGAGTGCACGAGACGAGAAAAGGGCGACATTGGGAGGCACGATTGAGCAAGTTGAAGGTGAATCTTACTGTTCATGTATATAGAACGGATCAGTATTTGTACGATTGCGAAGACGAATTGCTTGAACTGAACTTGTTGCCAGAGGACGCTCCTGAATGTATCGCGATTGTCTCGAGAGGTGGAACCGAACAAGATTTGGAAGCATGTCGATTGCTCACGCAAAGTTTTTCCGAGGTGTTGAAATGCTTTACGTTGGGTACGAAACTCAGTAGTTAACCGAGACCTACCGGGTGCCACGATCAGGCGAAGCGCACGCGGTGTACCATTACAGCCGGGAAGTCTTGTACGGTGAATCGCGCTTCAGACAATTGGTTTCGACTGAAGTTGATTCAGCAGATCCTCTATCTCGTTGCAGTATTTGATTTCAGGGAGCTGGATTTGAGGTACGGGCTCATTATCCATGCTGGGTTTCTCCTCCATGAAGTTGTATATGTCCATGCCTTTTTCAAGGAACCAAAACTGAATGCTAGGTTGGCCTCGTTGTAATCCATGGCGGCGCGATCTCGACACGATGAGCGTCCAAAGGGAAGTCCCCGCTCGCAGCGTTCTATCAAACCCTTTTGACCGCATGGTAGCGATGAGTGCTTTGACGTCCTTGCCAGATGTAAACAGGGGGTTGTCGTAGAACTGATCGACGCTTTGCCAACTCATGAGGAATTCGCCTTCAATCGGATTTCCAGCCTCGTAGTAATCCGCCAACTCGTCGATCACAAGCCAGGGAAACTCTGATTTCATTTGCGACGGCATGACGGCGTCACACACCCAGTGTTTGATAATGGTGGCTAATATGTTGTTGTCTGAGGGTTGGTACTTAAACAGCCTGCATTTATCCCACTCAAACTCCGCGACCGGAAGTTCATCCTTACCGCAGTAGTAAACCTTGCATAAGCGATCATTCGCTCTGAATTTCAGAGTGTAATTATCACAGCCATGATGAAAGAGAATCGACTCAACGGAATCCGTCAAGCATGGCTCGCATTCCAGTGTGGACTTACGGATGTTTTCCAATTGTCGTTTTTTGGAATCGATGATCGGGTGGTTTTTATAGAGAGTTTCCAGACTGTTTTCGTCAAGCCAATCAGATATTGCTGCTAGAGTCGCATCGCGCGATAAACTGCGTGACCATGCAAGGCCTTCGGACGTCTGTCGGAATGAGGTGAGGTATTCGGGATTTCGTCCCGAAATACAACGGACCTTGCATTCACGCGAACCTCGTTCTGCAGTGCAATGCCAATGGACACCAAGCCCCTGGATATCGATGAAAGTCACATCTGACTTGAATCGACGGCGCATTTCAGTATGAAGTTCGCGTGCAATATCCTCTTGAGAGTGTCTCATGACATGTCCAATCGAACTTCCATCAACATGTTCAATTTGAATCCAGTACCTCTCAGCGAGCGATGGTCTATTTCTTCAAATGCCAATCAGCCCCATCCGCCATCACGCTGGTATTGATGTCGAGCAGTTGCTTCTTTAACTTCGCGAAGAGTTGCGGGTTCTGTGCCGCGATGTTGTTGGATTGGCCGGGGTCTTTGGACAGGTCGTACAGGCGGTAGTTGGTGTAGCCGCCTTTTTTGATCGTGGGAATCCAGGCTTCCTTGAACATGTTGCTGGTGGACAATTCGTAGTCCGGGTCGGCGATGAGGGAGTAGTTGCCGCTTCGGATGGCGACGATCGGCCGTGATTTCTGTAAGTGCCAGAACAGGGGTTGATGGCGTTTGAAGGCGTCGGGTTTGCCGGTGAGGATGGGTGATAAATCGCTGCCGTCGAGGTGGATGTTTTTGGGTTTGTCAATGTCGAGCAGGCCGCACACGGTGGGGAGGATGTCGACGATGCCTGCCGGTTCGCTCGCGACATTCGTTTTGATTTTGCCCGGCCAATGAAAAATGCCGGGCACGCGGATGCCGCCTTCCCAGTTCTGGCCCTTGCGGCTGCGCAGGTTGCCGGTGCGGTCCTCGCGGTAGCTGCCGTTGTCCGACGCGTAGATGATCAGCGTGTTGTCCGGCTTGTCGACCTGCTTGAGTTTCGTGAGCAGCCGTTTGATGGCGCGGTCGGTGTTGTCGATCGTGCCGGAGTAGATCGCGGCCCGGTCTTTGAGTTGGCCGTACTGTTTGACGATGTTGTCCGGCGCGGCGATCGGGGCGTGCGGTTCATGGAACCAGACGTTCAAAAAGAACGGCTTGTCTTTGTCGCGATGCTGGTCCAGCCAGGTGATCGCTTCATCGACGACGAGTTGGCACGCGTAGCCTTTCATCGGGCCGACCGGTTTGCCGTTGCGGATGAAGTTGTTGGGGTTCCTGTGGCTCGGCCCGGCGTTGTTCCAGGTGGCGAACCAGTAGTCGAAGCCGTGATCGCTCGGCACGGGCTTCTTGCGATTACCGGTCGGCAGGCCGAGATGCCACTTGCCGACGTGCGCGGTGGCGTAGCCTTGCCCTTTAAGCACCTCGGCGAGTGTGACCTCGCGCAACAGCAGGTGCGAGTTCTGGCTGGCGTCATGAATCCAACTGTACACGCCGGCGCGAATGTGTTGCCGACCGGTGAGCAGCACGGCGCGAGACGGCGAACAGACCGCGCAGCCGGAATAGAAGTCGGTGAAGCGCGTGCCGGTGGCGGCGAGTTGGTCGAGCGCGGGTGTTTTGACCGGTCCGCCGTAGCAGCCGATGTCCTTGTAGCCGAGGTCGTCGGCGAGCAGGACGACGACGTTGGGCCGATCGCCGGCGAATGCGCTTGTTGTAAGCAAAGCGACGGTGCAGAGAAACGTGAGTGTGTGCATGGTGAGGTGTCCTTCTTTTTCCGAGATTCTAAGGGAGCGGGGTGGCGCGCGCCGCGCGGTTGAGGGTGAAGCGGCGCTTGGACAGCCTTGGCTCACCTGCTGGTCGTGAGCGGTGAAAGCCGATGGATATGAGATCCGGTTGCGGCCGATCACATCGCTCCGGTAGTGCGCCGTCAAACTTGTCAGGCTCCTCTCACCGTCTCCAAGATCATCCCTCGCACCAGGCCTGGATTCGCTTTGCCCTGGGTCAGCTTCATGATCTGGCCCATCAGTGCGCCGACCGCTTTGTCTTTGCCGTCCTTGATGTCGGTGATTGCTTTTTCGTTCTTGGGGTCGGCGAGCACCTGATCGATGAAGGCTTGCAGTTCGCCGGTGTCGGATTTCTGGATGAGGTCGTGTTGTTCGGCGAGTTGCACAGGCGAGGCCGATTCGTCGGCTTTGGCACACAAAGCGATCAACTCATCCGCGCCGTTGGAACTGATCTGCCCGTCGGCGGTGAGTTGGAGGATGTCTTTGTATTGCTCAGCCGAAACGCCGAGTTCGTGAATCGCGCAGCCGGCTTCGTTCGCGTGTTTCGCCGCGGTGTTCAGCAGCAACTTGGCCGCCTTGATCGCATCGGCGCCGGCGGCGAGCACCTCGTCGAACAGCGCCGCCGTGTTCGGTTCGTCCAACAGTTGTACAGCGTCTTTCTCATCCAGTTTCAATTCCTCGATGTACCGCCGACGCTTTGCCGCGGGTAACTCCGGCAACTGCTGCCGCAATGCGTCGATCTGCTCATCGGTCAACACCACCGGCACGAGGTCCGGATCCGGGAAGTACCGGTACTCATCCTCGTCTTCGTTGTGCCGCTGGTGGAACGTCTGTTCCTTCACATCATTCCACCCGCGCGTGACCTTCATGCGTTTGCCCATCACCGCGCCGGTGTCGACCCATGCTTCGATCTGTCGTTCGTATTCGTAAGCGATCGAGCCGTGCAAGGCTTTGAAGCTGTTGAGGTTTTTGATCTCCGCGATCGGTGTGCGGTATTCGTTGCCTTCGTGGTTGATGATGACGTTGATGTTCGGCTCGAACCGCATGTGGCCTTTTTGCATGATGCCTTCGGTAACGCCGAGCGTGCGGCAGATGTCGCGGAGCATTTGTCCGAATGTCACCGCTTCGTCCGGCGAGGTGAAGTCCGGGTGCGTGACGATTTCCAACAGCGGTGTGCCGGCGCGGTTGAGGTCAACGATCGAATAATCGATCGGCGTGCCGCCCGGTGCTTCGTGCAGCAGCTTGCCCGCGTCTTCTTCAAGGTGCGCGCGGATGAGCCGAATGCGCTTTTCCTCACCGTTGCTTGTTGGAATATCCAGCCAGCCTTCGCCGCAGATCGGAATGTCGTACTGACTGAGTTGGTAGTTCTTTGGCAGGTCGGGGTAGTAGTAGCCTTTGCGATCCCACTTGCTGAACCGTGCGATTTCACAGTTGAGCGCCAGGCCGACGAGGATCGACATCTCCAGCGCCCGCTTGTTCATCACCGGTAGCGTGCCGGGCATGCCGACGACAACCGGGCTCAACAGCGTGTTGGGTTCCGCCTCGAAGTTGTCCGGATGGGCGAGGTTGGGCGCGCTGGTCCACATTTTGGACCGCGTGGCGAGCTCGACATGGATTTCCATGCCGACCATGAGCCGGGCGGTCGCGCCGCTGGGCAGGGCGGGGTGGGTCTGTCCGGTTTCGGGGTTGGAAGCAACCATGCAGGGAGTGTAGAGGGTAACGGGGGGAAGTGAAAAGTGTCTTCATTCACTTTCGTTGCACGCGGATTTTGTTTTGTCGGCCGTCGCGATCGGTGTCGACGATCTTGCGAATCTCCTCGACCTGCGATTGCCAATAGCGGTTCTGTTCCTTCTTGCTCGGGACATTGAGCGGCCGCACGACGCGGAAACCGATGTGCCAGGAATCCGTGTGCCACCAGATACTCTTGGGTAACTGCGGGTCCATGTTACTGAGCTTCTTACTGGACTGCCCGCGCGCGGCGGAGCGCAGGCGGTCGTCGTCATCATCCCACGATCCGCCGCGGTGCACGCCGGGGTATCGACCGGTCGGCCAGTTGATCGCGCGTTTCCAATGCACGGGCTGTTGGAGTTTCGCCAGTTTGCCGTAGTGTTTGGCGTCGAACTGATCGAGACACCACTCGGCGACGTTGCCGTGCATGTCGTGCAGACCCCATGGATTGGGTTTCTTGCGGCCGACCTTGCGGTAACCGGCGCCGTACCACGGATGACCAAGGTCGAGGTTTTCATCGTAATCGCTGTTTTCGTAGAACCAGGCGTAGCGTTGGAGGTTCGCGTTGAAGTTGACCACCTTGCCCGGTTGGTTGCCGAAGGAGTAAGCCGTGGTCGTGCCGGCGCGGCAAGCGTATTCCCATTCGGCTTCGGTGGGCAACCGGTAAAACTTACCCGTCGCCTTGCTCAGCCATTTCGTGTATTGCATCGCGGCGAAGCGCGTGACCATGACCACGGGGTAACCGTCGCCTTCGCCCATCGCGTTGAGGATCGGCCGCATGTCCTGCTCCCACAATGGTGTCGGGACGCTGACGCCGTCGGTGTCGCCGGGCTTCGTCTGGTCATACTTCACCTTGCCTTTGTTGGCCTCTTTCTTTTTCTTTTCGTTGAACACAATCCAGTTCAGATCGCGGAACACGTTGTATGCATCCCATGTCACTTCATGCTTGCCGATCCAGAAGGGTTCGACTTCGATTTCAACCTGCGGCCCTTCGTCGGCCTCGCGCGCAGTTTCTTTCTTTGGCGAACCCATGTGAAACGTCCGCGGGTAACCCTTGGTCCCCACGGGAATCGCCACCATGTTGAACTTCAATTTTGAACCGGGAATCGCCTGATCGTACGGTTTCATGGATGATGGTTTACCGTCATCCGCCCAGGCAGTGATCGACGCTGACACAATGCAAAGCAAAGCGAATACGCGACAGGAGGAGGTGGTCATGGGGGCATGGTAAACGTGTGTGCGTGTGGGGCGCAAGGATTGCAGACTGCTCATCGGAATGAAAGGCGGCGCAACGGATTCCTTGTGTTTCAACGAAACCGTTGCGCCGAGGTGTCGCCTTCCGCCGGTGGGATCAGGTCCTGTTCGGAAGCGCCGAGCGAGTCGAGTGTCATCATATGGCCGCACTCCGAACAGGTGACGCGCCCCGCTTCGGCGGGCAGGCCGATGAGGATGTATTGGCACTTGAGGCAGCGCACGCGTTCGATGTAATCATTCAGCGCGATCATCAGGCCGTGACGAAGGTATACATCGCGCGTGATCAGGCCCATGAACGCCGGCCAGCCGATGATGGCGATGATCGAAATCCATGCGGCGATGGTTTGTCGCAGATCCGTTTTCTCCAGCCAATCCCCCAGCATGCTGCCCATCAGAAAGACCAGCACGATCGCCGCCACGGTCGTCGCAACCACTGCGACAATCGACATGCAAGCGGTTTTCCACGCGTTGAACCGTTGATTTCGGACGCGCCGGATCAGCCGTTCGCACTGTTCGTCGGTGAGATGATCGAGTTCCGGAAACGCCCGGTAGAGTTTGGATGTGACAATGCGCATGGGGGGATTAATGGTTGCAAACGATTTGCCGGCGCGCTCCGCGCTGAACCTTACTCGTCCAAAAACCGTTCCACCGGCGCGTTCGGGTTCAGCTTCTTCGCCGTCTCGGCGGCTTGTCGCATTTTTTGCTTGTCGCCGGTGAGTTGGTACAGCGCCGCCAAACGGAGAAAGTGTTGCGAACGGTCCGGTTCAAGGATGGTCAGTGCGCGGACTTCATGGATCGCCGCCTCAAACTCGCGCGCCTGGATCGCGATTGCGCCGGCGAGTTCGCGGTAGTTGGCGTTGTACGGTTCGCGGTGCAGCGCGCGGCGAATGGCGCGCAACGCCTGCTTGTATTGCTTCTTCTGCCGGTACAGCTTCGCCAGTTCATGACCCCACTTGCCGGAGGTGATTTCGTATCGCTCCACTTCGATTAGTGCGCCGATTGCTTCATCGATACGGTCCTGTTCGATGGCGAGTGAGTAAAGCGCCTTGTGCGACCACGGATCGACCGGCCGCATCGCCGCGTAACGGAGAATCAGTGCTTTGGTCGCGATCGGGTTGTCGCCTTTTTTGAGCGATTGTTCTGCGGCGAGCCGCAACACCAGCGGATGGTCGGGCGAAGACTTGAGCAAGTCGGCGATCACTTCCTCGGTCACGGAACCTGCACTCTTGAGTTTCTGCTCGACGGCTTTGTCATCTTCACGCTCGTCGAGCCCCCACGTGTCGACCTGTTTGGCCGCCCAGACTTTGAAATCCTTGATGAATTGATCCGCGCGCACGCCGGTTGTTTGTTCGAAGCCTTCGATCTCCGGGATGCCGCGGCGGTAGAGGTTCAACATCTGGATCAACGTGTCTTCGCTGTATTTGTCGACGATGTATTGCACCATCCAGTGGCCTTGGGCGTAGGCGAGCGGGCGATCGATCGGTGTGCGCGGGCGGATGAATCCCCAGTTGATGGTTTTCAAATTGAACAGCCGATCGTTGTGCAACGCCTGGGCGAGCATCTGGCTGGTGTCGAAGTCGCGCGCGCCGGGTTCCATCCAGACCGACACCGCTTCGGTCAGCCAGTGTGGAATGCGGAAGAACGTCTGGTTCAACGTCACGGTATGCGTGTATTCGTGTTGGAAGACGCGGTACCAATCGTATGTGCCGCGCTGGCGCAACCCTTCGCGCGGCGGCGCCATGGCGACGACGTCACCCGTGCACGCTGCAATCGTCCAAATCTCCGGCAGCCCGGTGATGCGCACACCGAACCATTCTTCGTCCGGCATGATCTCGATCAGCGTTTTCTTTGCCGGCTTGAATCGCAACGACTCGGTCACATCGCGATAAATGGTCTCCACGTCGCGCTCAATATCGCGCGCAAGTGCCTCGTCAATGCCTTTTCGGTACTTGATGACAAAGTGTTCGGTCTCGATGTGTTCATAGCCGAGCAGGGCTTCGACGAGTTTGAGCTGGTTGCGAGCACGGCGGTTGAAAGGGTCAAGTTGTGTGGCGAGGCGGAGTTGCTTGAGGGCTTCCTCCTCATCGCCTTCCTGCATGAGCATGAGCCCGAGCTCGGTGCGCGGGCCCGCCCAGTTGGGTCGGCGACGGACGGCTTCGCGGAGCAGTTCACCGCTTTGCTGGTATTGCCTGGCATGCGAAAGATAGCTGCCCGCCACGACGTGCGCGAGCGGGTTCTTGTTCGTCAGTTTGTCGTAATGCGCCAGCGTTTTTTCAAGACGATCGGCTTTGTATGACAGCGCTTCGACGGCCGCGAGCAGGGCGAGCAGTTCGCGGTGGTTTGGATACTTCGCCAGCATCGGCTCGACGGATTTTCGTGCGGAGACTGCATCCTTTTGCGTGAGAAACGACTCGGTTTCCACGAGCGCCGCCAGCAGGTGATCCGCATGCTGTTCTTTCAGTTTGTCAACGATGATGCCCGCATTTTCAAAGTTGAACTGCATGATCGAGAATTGTCCGAGCATCGCCCACGCTTCGGAACACTTGGGGTTCAGTCACAACACATCGACCGCGGCGCGCAAGGCGTCTTCGGGGTTGTCCTTTTCGACAAGGATGCGCGCCTCGGCAAGTGACGCGGGCCAGTAAAGGCGATCGACATCGGACCGCGCCTGTGCAAGATGTTGCATCGCTTGCTGGTAATCGTTCGCCGGCCGACCTTCGAGCTGGGCGAGCATGATCATGCCCTCGGCCGCAGCGACGATGCTCGGCGCATCGCGCAGCCCGGACGTCGTCAGCTTCCGCCGCCAGGGTGAAAGCTCGGCGATCGCGTCGCGCACCTTGCCCATCTGGTCGAATGCCTGGGCGCGCAGCAACGCGGCTTCAGCGGTGTTGACGTCTTTCAACAGGGCAACCGTTTTCTCCGGTTCGCCACGTAACAACGTCGCCTTACCTCGCAGCAACACCGGCGCTTTCTCATCACGCAATGATTCATCTTCAAGCTTGTACGACATCAGCGCCATCTCGGCGCGTTCGGCGAGCGTGGGTTCTTTGAGGGCGTCCCAATGACCGTGAAACACGGCGAGGCGGCGCTTTTCGGTTTCAGACGTCGCCTTGTCATCGATCAGCCGTTGGATGATCGGGTTGACGGGAATGCGGAACGGATCCTGTTTTTCAGGTCGGGCCGCGTCGGGAATTTTAGTCTCCGCCGGCGCTTTCCTTTCGCCATCGGTGTCATCCTGCGCGGCGGTCGGCCACACCACGAACGACAAGACCAGACATCCGATCGAAAACGCAATCACATTCCATCGATTCATGGGACGGCTCACATTCAAAGACTCGACACATTCTAGTCGCGAACGATGACCGACGGCGCATGGCAATGTTCGGCGTCACCGGTTAGATTCCCTGCATGGCTGACGATGTGACAACCTCGCCGGTGGAACTGGACTGGCAGGCGGAGTTTCCGATCCTGGATGAGATGGTTTTTTTCAACCACGCGGGGGTTGGGCCGCTCAGCCGACGCGCTGCCGATGCTTTACGACACTTCGCCGCACAAGGTGAACGGCAGGCGTACTTCAACTCCGGTTGGTACCGCCGATGCTCGCAGGTGAAACAGGCGGCCGCCGAACTGATCGGCTCGCAGGGCAAACACGAAATCGCGTTCATTGCCAACACCTCCACCGGCATCAGCACTGTCGCCAAAGGCATCGATTGGCACGAAGGGGATCAGGTCGTCATTACCAACGTGGAGTACCCGGCCAACCGTTATCCATGGGAAGACCTCAAACGCTTCGGCGTGGAATTGATCGAAGTGGAACAACTGCCCGACGGGCGCATCGATACCGAAGACGTTATCGAAGCGATCACCGACCGCACACGCATCGTGTCGCTTTCGCACGTGCAGTTTGCTTCCGGTTATCGATTGAATTTGAAACCAATCAGCGACGTCGTTCATCAGGCGGGCGGACACCTTTGTGTCGATGCGATTCAAAGCGTCGGCGTCATGCCTGTTGACGTCGATGCGCTGGGGATTGATTTCCTTGCGTGTGACGGTCACAAGTGGCTGCTCGGGCCGGAGGGTTGCGGGTTCATGTATGTCCGTGAGAATCTTGCCCAGTTGCTCCACCCGAACGTGGTCGGCTGGATGAACATGATCGATGCGGATGACTACGGTAGTTACCGCTTCGAGTTCCAACCGGACGCCCGGCGATTCGAGCCCGGCAGCTACAACCTGCCCGGTATTCACGCGCTGGGTGGCAGCATTGATCTGCTGTTGGGCTACGGCGTGGACCGCATTTGGCAACGCGTGGCGTCGCTGACCGATCGGTTGTGTGACGGCTTGGCTGAGAACGGTTATTGCGTATTCAGCCCACGGCGAAGCCGGTCGTCGGAAGGGCATGATGAACGCAGCGGTATTGTGATTTTTGATCCGCCGACGGACCGGGACGTCCCGCCCGCGCAGCAGATCGTGGCCGCGTTGGAGAAGCAGGACATTGTCATCGTGATTCGCGAAGGCCGACTGCGCGCCAGTCCGCACTTTTACAACACCGCCGAGCAGGTCGAGCGTTTGCTTGCGGCTCTGCCCTGACGTGGTGGATCTAACCCGGGGGGAAAATTATTTAGCCGATCCGTGTGCCATGGCTGGCTTGCCCAGCCGTGCGTCTGTCCGTTCGTTTCACGGCTGGTCATCACAAAGAGCCATGGCGCACCGCAAGTGAACGCGACGAAATAGCTTCAATGCTTTTACCCTGGAACCTAACCAGGCCCTGATGCGACCGGCACGCGTGACGCGTACAATCCTTGCGATGGGCGACTTTCAGAATCCATACGAAGGCAAGCCGCCGCGCAAGGCGGACCAGTTGCGTGATCGCATCGCCAAACTGACCCAGGCGAACGAGGAGCGCGTCGCCAAAGTGGAAGGCGACGCCAAATCGGAGCGCGAGCGGATTCGCTATCTCAAACGCCGGCAGAAACTGGCGGTCGCCTTGGCCAAGAAAACGCGCTTCCGCGATGTGGGCGAGTTTGACGCTCTCATCGCCGGCCGAGCGCACAACGATTTCACCGTCGGCGATCTTGAAAACCATCTCTACGGCAAGCAGGACATGAACTGCCCGCGTTGCCGATACCTGTTGCGCGGCCTGCCGCACATCGGCAACTGTCCCGAATGCGGCACGCGCTACGTCACCGGCGGGTTCGACTGGGATGTGCTGCGCGACCTGTTGGCTGACGAGCTGGAACTCAGTTCCGAACAAGTCACACGCGATCTGTGGGTGATGACCCGACTCTGGCAGGTATGCGAGGAGCCAGGCCAACCGGGTGATGGAGGGTAAAGCGAAGCGATTACGGGGTAGCGTTTGGCGCCGGTGGCAGCTTGCTTGCCAGTGCAATGCCGGCCACGCCTACACACTGGCAGGCAAGCTGCCAGTGGCACAAGGTGGAAAATCAAATATCAGCGCCCGTCCATTTCCGCCTGCCGGGAATGACGATACTTACAGCGGTCGCCTGGGTGTTACTGTCGCCGCGATGGCGATCCGGGTAAATTGTTCGCCGTGAGCATGTTGTCTTCTTTCAGACTGGGGTTGGTGGATCTGTTTCGCGGGGCGGCGGAATCGTCGCTGGAAAAGGGCGAAGACCCGAACAGCCTGCGCGTAGGCGGCGCGTTCTTCGTCATCGTGCTGGCGATCCCCGTGTTCATCTGGTCCGACCAGTACTGGGTGCTCTGGTGCATCTTCGCGGCGATGTTGCTGCGCATGTACATGGTGATGGAAGCGGAGGTGATTGCCGGCGAGCGCGACCCGCGCCCGCACAGTGGGTACGGCGACATCGTCGGCGAGGTCGTACTCTACTTCGCCATCATCGGCATCGGCTTGTTCGATGCCGGCGACGTGCGCGAGTTGATCTTCCTCGGCATCGCGATTGAACTGGTCGGCAAGGTCGCGATCGACCATCATGACAGCCTGTTGAACCTTCGCTTCGTCGGCAAACTGTTGCGCGCCATCACCATCACCTTGCCGCCGATCCTCAAAGCGTTCGGCGCACCGATCGAACAGTGGCTCGAAGGCTGGATCGGGTATTGGATGTTCGGTGTCTCGCTGGTGCATTACGCGTTGCTCGGCGGCACGATCAACGCCAGGTTTACCGCCAAGCCTGCCAAGTTTTACCTGCGGCAGCTTGCCAAACCGGAAAAGATTGACCAGATCAACGATCCTGAAAAACTCACCGACCGCGGGCTGCAACTGTTTTACTGCGACGGATTGGAAGACGCGGCGCTTCGGTGTTTTCA